>CALAEG010000440.1 GCA_937890965.1 uncultured Caulobacteraceae bacterium
ACGGCGATGTCTGTGTCGCCGCGATCACCGACGGCATCACCACCCTCTCCCCCGCCGGCGTCGTCCGGCAGACCCCGCTGCCGGACCGGATGGTGACCAATATCTGCTTCGGCGGGCCCGACAGGCGCGACGCCTTCATCACCATGTCCGGCGTTGGCCAGCTCATCCGCATGCGCTGGCCGGAAGCGGGACTGAAGCTGAATTTCAGCGCCTGATCGAACCGGGCGCTTTACGCGGCTAGCGGGCATTGGGGCAACGCCCGAAAGCGGATGTTCCGAGTGGCCGCTATGGGTGGATTGCAGACCTTCCCCGCGACTCGCTTCGGCGCCTTTCCGTTGCCAGCCGCTCTGAGGCGGGCCACGCCGAGTTGCCGCCGCGAGCGTTGTGGAGGCGGCCTCAGGCGCGCGGATAGCCAACCGTCTGTGCGAAAGTGACGAACTGTTGATCCGGCAGTTTCAGCGTCTGGCCGAGTTTTGCGGTGTCGACAGCGCCCCGGAATACCGTCGCCAGCCCTTCCGAGGCGCAGAACAGATAGACGTTCTGGCCGATGAAGCCTGTGTCGACTGAGGCGTAGAGGCGACGATCCTCCACGGAGACGTCCGTCATCCGTTCGCCGTGGGCGACATAGACCAGGTTCAGCGGAGCCGTGGCGACGAAGTCCTGTTGGCCGGTCTGGGCACGGATATCGCCCGTCATATGAGGCAAGAGAGCGTGCGACTTCGGCTCGTAGAGCCAGACGCCGTCGGCCGTCGCCGCGTAGATGTCCATCACCATCACGTGCCGCCAATAGGGAGCCGTTCGATCGCCACTCGGGCGGTTGATTCCAAACGCCGTCCACAGGAGATCCGACAACACCTGGGGGGGCAGCGGTCGATCCGCATATTCCCGCGTCGAGCGTCTCAGCATGAGCGCCGCGGTCAGCGGCTGGCCGCCCGCGCTCCGTGGCGGCGGCAGGCTGATGGGCGTTTGCGCAGCGGCGGCCCGCGATTGCGAAGCCAATACGGCGACCGCGGCGATCCCGGCCTGAGCCTGACGGCGTGTCATCATCATGTTCCTCTTTCGCGTTCGTGCGACCGCCAATGGGCGATCGAGCCCTCATGTCGCGCCAGCGCGTCCGGCGCGATGATCCAGATCAACCGGCTGACCGCTTTGCGCCGGGCCCTTGGCCGAGTTGCGGAAGATCAAGGCGCGGGTCTGCCCGGCTCATAGTCTGATCGGTGCCGACGGCGGCCGGAGGGACGAACGTGAAGAGTACGGTTCAATTCAGCCTCAACGGCGGTCCGGTGAGTCTCACCGCCGACGACGGCCGGATGCTGCTGTGGGTCCTGCGGACGGACTTGGCGCTGACCGGAACCAAGTATGGCTGCGGCGAAGGCATTTGCGGCGCCTGCGCGGTGGTCATCAACGGCCAAGCGCACCGGTCCTGCCGCCTGCCGCTGAAAGACGTGGCCGGGGCCGAGGTCTTGACGATCGAGGGGCTGGCCAAGGACGGCCGGCTGCACCCGCTGCAGCAGGCCTTCATCGACCATGGCGCCTTCCAGTGCGGTTATTGCACCTCGGGCATGCTGTTGGACGCCTATGCCCTGCTTCTGAGCGATCCACGACCGTCTCGGGCCAAGATCGTCGCGGGCATGGAGCACAATCTTTGCCGTTGCGGGGCGCATCAGCGCATCGTCGACGCCATCGAACAGGTTTCGACCCAGACGGGCGCGGAAACGTGATGGCCGCCCCGAGGCTCGCGCGCCGCGAGTTCCACAAGCTGGTTGGCGGCGGGATCGTCGTCTTGTTCGGCGCCAGTGCCTTGCCGATGGCGCAGGCCCAGGGTCGGCGGCCCTATCCCAGCGACTTTCATGCCTATCTGTCCATCGGCGACAACGGCCGGGTCACCGTCTATTCGGG
Organism: uncultured Caulobacteraceae bacterium; assembly: GCA_937890965.1. Lineage (GTDB taxonomy): Bacteria > Pseudomonadota > Alphaproteobacteria > Caulobacterales > Caulobacteraceae > Poindextera. The sequence goes on from CALAEG010000440.1 coordinate 1,900, forward strand.
CAAGATCGAGATGGGCCAGGGGGTCATGACCTCGCTGGCGCAGATGGCCGCCGAGGAGCTGGGGGTCGACCTGGCGTCGATCGACATGGTGCTTGGCGACACCGACACATGCCCCTGGGACATGGGGACGTTCGGATCCATGACCACCCGAATGTTCGGGCCCGCGCTGCGCGCCGCGGCCGCCAGGGCGCGCGAGGTCGTCAAGAGCTTGGCCGCGGCCCGGCTGGAGGTTCCGGGCGACAGGCTGCGGCTTGAGCACGGCGTGGTCTCGGTGATCGGCGAGCCGGGCCAGCGGGTCAGCTTCGCCGAACTCTCCAAGAGCGTGCGCATCGCAGAGGCGGTCGATCAGGCCGCCGTCTTGCGCGCCGCCGCCGATTTCTCGGTGATGGGTCGCTCGCCGAGCCGGCTGGACGGCGCCGAAAAGGTCACGGGCGCCGCCAAGTACGCCGCCGACATCCGCCTTCCGGGCATGCTCTACGCGCGCATCCTGCGTCCGCCTGTGCATGGCGCGGCCTTGAACAAGGCGGACACGACGGCCGCGAAAGCCCTGCCGGGCGTCGTGGTGATCGAGCGCGACGACCTGATCGCCGTGCTGCACGCCGAACCCGACTCCGCGGCGGCGGCCTTGGCGCTTGTCCAGGCCGACTGGCGGCTGCCCGATATGACTCTGGGCCCGGACACTGTTTTCGAACACATCCTCGCCCATGCGGGGGACCAAAAGCAGATCGCTGTCAAAGGCGATCTCGGCTCGGCCCCGGTCGCGAGAACTTTCGAGACGACCTTTCAAAAGGGCTATGTCGCCCACGCGCCAATGGAGCCTCACGCGGCCCTGGCCGATGTCCGCCATGGCGGGGCGACCGTCTGGGCCTCCACCCAGACCCCCTTTCCCACGCGCGACAGCGTCGCCAAGGCGCTGGGATTCGACCCCAAGACGGTTCGGATCATCACCCCGTTTCTCGGCGGCGGTTTCGGCGGCAAGAGCGCCAGCGGCCAAGCGGTCGAGGCGGCGCGGCTCTCCCAGATCTGCGGCAAGCCGGTTCAGGTCGAGAGGACCCGGTCCGAAGAATTCTTCTACGACACTTTCGATCCGGCCTCGGTGGTGACGGTCAGCTCGGCCCTGGATCGGGACGGCAGGATTTCGCGGTGGGATTATGCGGTGTTCGCCGCCGGCGAGCGTGGCGCCAACCCCTTCTATGACATCCCGAACCTCCGCATCCGCTCCGCCGGCGGAACCTCCTACGGCGGCGCGCCCGCGGTGGCCGGCCTCCACCCCTTCGCGGTCGGCCCCTGGCGAGGTCCCGGCGCCAACATGAATGTCTTCGCCACGGAGTCTCAGATCGACATCATGGCCGCTGCCGCCGGCGTCGACCCCGTCGCCTTCCGTCTCAAGCACATCACCGACCCGCGCATGCGCCGCGTATTGCAGGCCGTCAGCGCCGCCTTTGGCTGGCGGCCATCGGTCGGCGCCAGCGGCAGTGGTCAGGGCGTCGCATGCAGCAGCGACGCCGGCAGCTGCGTGGCGACCATGGCGGAAGTGAAGGTCGACCTGGCCACAGGCAAGGTCACGGTGTTGCGGATCGTCTGCGCGCAGGACATGGGCGTCGTCGTCAATCCAAATGGCGCCAGGATGCAGATCGAAGGCGGCCTGACCATGGGCCTAGGCTACACCCTGACCGAGGAACTCCGTTTCAACGGCGGGGACATCCTCGACCGGAACTTCGACACCTACCATCTGCCTCGCTTCAGCGGCGCGCCGCGGATCGAGGCGATCCTGGTCAAGAATGACGATCTCGAACCGCAAGGGTGCGGCGAGCCGGCCATTACGACCACGGGCGCGGTCATCGCCAACGCGGTCTTCGATGCAACTGGGGTAAGGATGCTGCGTCTGCCGATGACGCCGGAACGTATTCTGGCGGCCCTCCCAACGTCTGCTCAGAGGAAGTAGCGGACGTTCGCTCCCGCCGCAAACCGGGCATCGCGGTAGGGCCGCTTTGGGTCGGAAGCAGACTCTCGCTCGTTCGGTGACGACGTAAGCTAGCGCGAGCGGCCATCCACCGGGGTCGCGGAGGTTGGCGCGATCTACGAATTCGGCCTGGGAATCAGAAGCAGCACCTTCACGTCCGAGGTCGGCGTGAAGTTGGTGTAGTGGACCTGGAACGTCGTCGGGCCGGTCTTGGTCACGCCGGTTCCGCAGAAGCTGACCAGATTGGCCGTCGAGCCCTTGTCGATGGTCATGCGGAAGTCGCCGATGGGCAGCTTCCAGTTGGCGCCGGTCACCAACACATAGTCGATGTATTCGTCGTAGTAGGCCAGCGCGCTCGCATGCGCCTTGGATGACGCGGTTACCGTCGACAACAGATTGGCGTCGACACAGTAGGTTGTGCGCTCGTCGGACGTGGCCTTGACCTCATCGGGGTCGGAGCCATTGGAAGCGTCGATCAGATTAGTCGAGACGAATGAGCCGACCGACGGCGCATAGCGATGCTCCACCGCCAGCGGCCGGCCGGCCGGGAAGGTCTGAGTCCAGTAGAAGGTCGTCTTCACCGTCCAGTGGGCGACCACCTGCCGCTGCACGTGGCCCTTGCCATCGTCGATCTCGTCGGCTGAGGCGAGGCCGTCCTTGACCAGCTCGTCCTGGGTCGCGCGCGGCAGCCGGCTGACCGCATCGGCCGTGCTCTGCAGCTGGGCCGCAAGCGGCACGCGGAACTTCCCGAGCACCGCGGTGTAGTCGACCCCGTCGACCAGCGCCCTCTGCTCGACCTTCATTTTCACCGGCTTGCCGTCGACCAGGGTGGTAAAGCCAAGGAAGTTGGTGGCGTTCTCTACGGGGATGTCGACGTTGTCGTCGTATCCATTGATGTCGATGTCCGGCAGCGGGAAGGCGACGGTGACGGTGAGGTCCTTTGGCGAGCTGTTGACGAAGCTGTAGCGGACCCTGACCAGTTTCGCCGAAATGTAGAGATCTTCGGACCGCATCTCGATGTCGGCGGACTTGGTCAGCACCAAGCCGCCTGCAGCGAGACCTGCGGTGGAATCATTGGCTCGAGCTAGCTCAACCGGAACCGAGATCAGTATCAGCGCGACCACGATGGGCCGCGCGATTTGAGCCTTCATGCTTGCTCCCCAACGCTCAACGGATCTGTTCAGCCTATACGCTTCCGAAGCCGCCACCCAGACTCTCGTCGCAGAGTAGGCCGAACCTGCTGTCCTTCGTGCCGGAGATTATCTGGAAGCGCTAGCGCTCAGCATGGGTCCGCCCTGGGTCGCCAGCGGACATTCGGACCGAACCCGGCAGCCGCCTCTCCGTTGCACAACGCTCACTGAGGTCGATAGGGTTGCCTTGTCGGCGGCGAGGCAGGCCAGCCGGCGACGAGGCCACGGGGCCTGATGGAAGGTAGGCGGGACAATGGGCGAAATCACCAGCGGGGAGCGGCGTATCGACAGCGACGCCTTGGCCGAGCGAGCCGCGCGCGCGGCGTCGGGGTTGGCGTCGCTCGGTGTGGGGCGCGGCGACACCGTCGCGGTCTATCTGAGAAATGACCTGCCGTTCTTCGAGGCCAGCTACGCCGCTGGGCGCCTCGGCGCCTACCCCACACCCGTGAACTGGCACTACACGGAAGACGAGGCGCGCTATCTGTTCGAGAACTCCGGCGCCCGGGCCATCGTCATCCACGCCGACCTGATCGAACCGGTGCGCACGGCCTTGCCGCCGGGCGTCCCGGTGCTGGTGGTGGAGACGCCGCCCGAGGTGGCCGAAGCCTACGGCGTCGAACCCGCGCGCCGCCGCGTGCCGGACGGGATGATCGACTGGAGCCGATGGCTGGAGGATTTCGAGCCCTATGCCGGCGACGACCTGGCCGCCCCGGGCACCATCATCTACACCTCCGGCACGACCGGTCGGCCGAAGGGCGTGCGGCGCCATCCGCCGCCCCCTGAGCAGATG
>CALAEG010000441.1 GCA_937890965.1 uncultured Caulobacteraceae bacterium
GGTGTCGCGCAGCATCGACTGCTCTTCGGTGAAACTGAAATCCATCGATGGCGTCCTAAAAGGCGGGAGACGGTTCTGAGCTGCTCTCAGTCAAAGTCCCAGGACCATCTTGGCGATGATGTTGCGCTGGATCTCGTTGGAGCCGCCGTAGATCGAGGTTTTGCGGCCGTTGAAATAGGTCGGCGCGGTGTCGTGGGCGTAGTCCGGCCCGATCGGATAGCGGTTGTCGCCTTCGGGAAAGCCGCGGAAATAGGGCGCGCCGTAGTGGCCGGCGGCCTCGAGCGCCAGTTCGTTCACCCGCTGCTGGATCTCGGTGCCCTTGATCTTCAGGAGCGAGGATTCCGGCCCCGGCCCCTTGCCGGCGCTCTCGGCCGCGAGCGTGCGCAGCTCGGTATATTCCAGCGCCATCAGGTCGATCTCGAGTTCGGCCACCTTGCGCTTGAACAGCGGGTCCTTCATCAGCGGCGCGGAATCGTCGCCCAGCTCGGTTGAGGCGATGTCGCGCACCCGTTCGATGCCGCGCCGGGAACGGGCGACGGCGGCGATTCCGGAACGTTCGTTGGCGAGCAGGAACTTGGCCGCCGTCCAGCCCTGGTTTTCCTCGAAGATGCGCTGGTCCACCGGCACCTTCACATTGTCCAGGAAGACGTCGTTCACCTCATGCTCGCCGCCGAGCGTGATGATCGGGCGCACGGTGACGCCGGGCGACTTCATATCGATGAGCAGGAAGCTGATGCCGGCCTGGGGCTTCACGTCCGGATCGGTGCGCACCAGGAAAAAGCCCCAGTCGGCATACTGGGCGTAGGTGGTCCAGGTCTTCTGGCCATTGACGATATAGTGGTCGCCCTCGCGCACGGCGCGGGTGCGCAGCGAGGCCAGGTCCGACCCCGCACCCGGCTCGGAATAGCCCTGGCACCACCAGGTGTCGCCATTATAGGTCGGCGGCAGGAAGCGCGCCTTCTGCTCCGGCGTGCCGAAGGTGTAGATCACCGGCGCGACCATGGAGATGCCGAAGGGCAGGATGGGCAGGGTGTCGGCGCGGGCCAACTCCTCCGACCAGATGTATTTCTGGGTCGGCGTCCAGTCGGTGCCGCCGAACTCTTTCGGCCAGCTCGGCGCGATCCAGCCCTTTTTCGCCAGTACCTTGTGCCAGGCGATATAGTCTTCCTTCTGGAACGAATCCTCGTTGATCTGCTTGCCTCGCAGGTGCGCCGGGTAGTTCTGCTCAATGAAGGCGCGAACCGCCTCGCGGAAAGCGAGGTCTTCGGGCGAAAAATCGAGGTCCATGCGTCGTCTCCAGGCCAGTGCGCAATGATAGGGCTCAGACGCAGGTGCGCAATCATGACGTTTGCGTCAAGTTCGGGCCGGCCATGCCCCGGATCCTGACCTACAATGTCCATGGCTGCATCGGCACGGACCGCCGGCTGGACGTCGGCCGCATCGTCGAGGCGATCGCCGCCTTCGAGCCGGACATCGTGGCCTTGCAGGAACTCGACGTCGGCCGCGCCCGCAGCGGCGGGGTCGACCAGGCTCACGAGATCGCCCGCGGCCTGGACATGGCCTGCCACTTCAACGCCGCGCTCAGGGTCGAGGAGGAGCAGTACGGCGACGCCATCCTGACCTCGTATCCGGAGCGGCTGGTCAAGGCCGGCCCCCTGCCCGGCCTGATCGGGCGCATGCAGGTCGAGTCGCGCGGGGCCCTGTGGGTGGCGGTCAATATCGACGGCGTCGAGGTGCAGATCATCACCGCCCATCTGGGCCTGGTGCCGCGTGAGCAGCGCCGTCAGGCCGCGACCCTGGCCGGGCCGGACTGGCTGGCCTGCGAGGACTGCCGCAACCCGGCCATCCTGCTCGGCGACTTCAACGCCACCGGGGCCTCCATCGTCTACCGCACCCTGGCGGCCAGGCTGACCGACGCCCGGCGACTGGCGCGGCACAGAGCCGGCACCTCCACCTTTCCGTCGGCCTTTCCGATCCTGCGTATCGACCATGTGTTCGTGACGCCGGACGTGCGCGTGACGGCGATCGCCGCTCCCTACCGACCGCTGACCCGCATCGCGTCGGACCACCTGCCGCTGGTGATGGACTTCGAGTTGACGCCCTAGTCTGCATCGCCCCGCGCCACGGCCTGCACGTCCAACGCCAGCAGCCGCTTGCGCCGCCACGGCCGCCAGGCGTCATAGACGCCGATCGGATCGCCCAGGTGGTAGGTAGCGACCAGGCTGGTGAAGGCGCCCATCCGCAAGGGCGTTATGGGTTTCAGCCGGCCATGCCGGTTCAACGCCTCGATCGCCCCGATCAGGCCGCCGTGCCGCGCGATCGCGGTGGCGACGTCGCCCGCCGAGCGGGCGAGGTAGTGGCCGACCAGCCGGTTGCGCAGGCGCGCGATGGCCGCCGCGGTCGCTTCGTCCGACGCCTCGATGGCCAGTTCGCACTCGGTGTCGAGTTCGCTCGAGCGGTTGTTGAGATTGGCCGAACCGATCCGCGCCAAACGGTCGTCGGTGATGGCCAGCTTGGCGTGGATGATGATCGGCCCGCCGCGGGTGGTGTCCGCATGATAGGCGCGGAAACGTCCGAAGACGTCGGCCCGGCGGAGCCGGCGCAGGACCAGGGTGCGCGTCCGGTCCATGGTCAGCTGGTCGAACCAGCTCGGGCTGCGTTCGGCCGAGATGAAGACGACTTCCGGACCCTCAGGCTCGGCCAGCCGCCTGGCGATCGCCTCGGCGATCACCGGCGAGGTGAAATACTGGTTCTCCAGATAGATGGTCCGCCGCGCGCTCGCGATCGAAGCCAGGGTCAGCCGTCGCCACTCGTCGACCAGCGGGCGGCCGGCCCAGATCGGCTCGGTACGCGCGATGGCGACATCGCTGTCGGTGATGTCCGGCGCGATCGCCGCGGGCCACGGATCGGCGTCGGGCGCCAGGGGCGGCGACACCACCTCCTCGGTCGCGCGCCGCCAGCGCTCGCGGGCCAGGTCGCCAAGGGCGCGCGCGGCGTCGCCATCGACCATCATGCCGACCTCGTGCCGGGGTGGATGGGCGCTGTAGGTGGGATCGAACCGGCGCGCGTCGGCGTCCAGGTGGGCCGGGCTGTCCCAGCGGTCGACGCCGAAGTCCGCGCCGCCGCAGAAGGCTACGGCATCGTCGATGACCACCACCTTCTGGTGATGGCAACCGGCGAGCGGCGTGGCGTCGTCCAGGCGGAAATGCACCTGCGTCTCGGCGAACCAGGCCCGCGCCCGGTGCGGGAAAAACTCCTGCGACGCGGCGATCGGCAAGGCTGACTTCCAGATCAGCACGCGGATGTCGATGCCGGGCCACAAGCGCGCCAGATCGAGCAGCATCTGGCCGATCCCGTCCGCGTCGTCGCCGCGTTCGATGCCGTCCGGCTGCAGGCGCGTGCGCGGATCGAAGCCCCAGCCCAGCAGCAGCACCGAATGTCGCGCATTGGCCAAGGCCAGGCGAACCGCGCCGAAATAGTCCTGACCGTCGACGAGGAAGGTGACGCGACGCGCGCGCTCGATCCGCCAACAGGTTGCGCCCGGTTCCAGGATCGTCGTCGTCATCTCTGTTCGATGTCCCCCCGGGGCCTTCCTGTAAAGCTGGCCAGGCCAGGTCGTTCCATCTTGCCGTGCCGACCGCAACCGGGCGAGAAGACGTGCATGCCATCGCCCGCCCCCGCCAAGATCGCCAGCCCCTGCCTGCAGGTCTGCATGGTCGACGGCCGCAGCCGCCATTGCGTCGGCTGCTACCGCACCCTGCCCGAGATCGCCCGCTGGAGCCGCCTCACCGACACCGAGCGCGACGAGATCATGCAGGCCCTGCCCGCCCGCGGCGAGCGCATACGCGCCGAGGCCCGTGCCCGGGCGGAAGACCCGCCGGCTACGGGCGCCGCCAACTGACCAGGCTTACGCCGCGCGCCTGATCCAGCATCTGGCGCTCTGCGGGCTCCAGGCCGTGGCCGCAAGCACCGCTTCCGGCGTCTGCGCCGGCACATCCGGAAAGACCGGGCCGCCCGCCCGGCAACTGGACGTTTGGCGCCCGTGACAGGTGGAAGACGTCGTAGATATCCAGGAACATCCCGAACACGTCCGTGCCGCCGACCACGCCGACAATGGCCTCAGGCGCACCGAGCGCGGTCAGCGCCTCGTCCAAGGTCGCGCCCGCCGGGTTCCAGCGCAGCGCCTTCGGATAGGAGGGATCGGGGGCCAGCGTGGGGACCGCTCGGGTCACGACCAGACGGCGGCGCCGGTCCGAATGCGGCTGTTGTTCGTGCGAGTGGCGGCCGTGGATCACCACATCGACGCCGTCTAGCCCGCGCTCGAAGAAGCGCTTGTCGGCCTCGAACTTCAGCGAGTCCGGCATGGTCCCGGCGGCATCGGCGAGCATGCCATCTTCGGAAACGATGGCGTAGCCTTCGATGCGGCGGGGATGGGGCATGGGTCTCCAAACCGACTATCGACCCTGATTCACCGGTTGCAAACCGATCCTCGCGCATAGTCGTCGCCAAGGGGCCGAGAAACGGCCTGACAATGCCAATATGGCGGGGTGTGGACTATGTTGAGGCTGGCCGCGATCGCCCTGATCGGCGCGGTCTCCGCCGCGGCCAGCGCCGAGGCGGTGATCTCGCTGTCGCGCGACCATTCCGGCCCGCCGCTGCGCCAGGCCGAGGCCCAGATCGTGACGCCGCAGAGCGACACCTCCCCGGCCGTCGGCGAGGCCGCCTCGATCGCCAAGTCCGACGACGGCCACTATTGGGCCGAGGCCGCCGTCAATGGCGAGGAGGTGCGCTTCCTAGTCGATACCGGCGCCAGCGCCGTGGCCCTGACCCCCGATGACGCGCTCCGCCTGGGTTTCGACCCCAAGACCTTGAACTATTCTTTCACCGTGACCACCGCGAGCGGTCAGGCCCGCGCCGCCGAGGTCAAGCTCAACACCGTCGCCGTGGCCGGCGCCGAGGTCGACAATGTCGACGCCTATGTGATCGAGAGCGGCCTGAAGCAATCGCTGCTCGGCATGACCTATCTGGGCCGGCTGAGCCAGTTCGAGGCCACCAAGTCCGCCCTGATCTTAAGGCCCTAAACCAGCTCCAGCCGCCGTTCCGCCGCGCTCCGCAACGCCTCCAGCGCGCGGTCGACCACCTCCAGCCCCGCGCCCTTCACGGTCGACTCCACCGTCAGGATCCGTCGCCAGGCCCGCGCGCCCTGCGCGCCGTGGAACAGGCCGAGCATCGGCCGGATCAGGGTGTGCAGGCCGGTCCCGCGCTCAAGCTCGCGGGCCATATGGACGCGGTAGCGCTCGACAGCCTCGAACCCGTCCACCTCCGGCGCCGCGGGATCGAAAAAGCGCCGGTCGACCGCGCCCAGCAGGCCAGGCTCGTGATAGGCGGCGCGGCCCAGCATGACGCCATCGACGCGGGCCAAATGCGCTTCGGCCTCGTCCAATGAGCCGATGCCGCCATTGATCACCACGGTCAGGTCCGGCCGCTCGGCCTTCAGCCGATAGACCAGGCCGTAGTCGAGCGGCGGGATGTCGCGGTTCTGCTTCGGCGACAGCCCCCGCAGCCAGGCCTTGCGCGCATGCACGACAAAGGTGGTGACGCCGGCGGCGGCGCACAGCTCGACCAGGCGGAAAAGGCCCTCCTCGGGGTCCTGATCGTCCACCCCAAGCCGGCACTTGACCGTCGCCGGCACGCTAACGGCCGCCATGACCTCGGCCATGCAGGCGGCCACCAGTTCCGGCTCGCGCATCAGGCAGGCCCCGAACCGGCCGCTCTGCACCCGATCGGACGGGCAGCCGACATTGAGGTTGATCTCGGCATAGCCGAACCCCTCGCCGATCCGCGCGGCTTGCGCGACCTGCCCCGGATCGGCCCCGCCCAACTGCAGCGCCACCGGCCCATCCGCCGCATCGCCACCCAGCAGCTTGCCCCGATCCCCATGGATCACCGCCTGCGCCGTCAGCATCTCGGTATAGAGTAGCGCCCGCCCCGACAGCGACCGATGCAACCGCCGGCAATGCCGATCGGTCCAGTCCATCATCGGCGCCACGGATAGCGTTTTCTCTTGTATTTTCAGCATATTATGCAATACTTCTAAAGAACATACAAAGAACAAATATACGCGCGTGTGCACTTTTCTACTCTGAAGCCCGCCAGATCACGACGCACCCCTGCACACAGAGGCCCCGCTTGGCGACTTTCAAACAACTTTCCTCCGGCCATTGGCGAGCGCAGGTGCGGCGCAAAGGCCGCTACCTGAGTCAGACGTTCAAGCGCAACACCGCAGCCCAAGAATGGGCCCGCGCCATCGAGACCCGCATCGATCGCGGCGAGACGCCGACCCGGATGGATCGCTTAGAGGCTCGTCCGCCGCATGGCAAAATCCGAGCCGCAACCTTCGGCCAGCTGATCGACCTGCATGTCCAGGACATGAAGG
>CALAEG010000442.1 GCA_937890965.1 uncultured Caulobacteraceae bacterium
CGCGGTGCTGCAACTAGAGGCCAGCTAACATTCGGCGTGCCGCCATCTTTGGTTGGCGATCGCGATCGGCGTGAGGGACCGGCCGCCCCAGCGAAAGGAGGGAGGGAGGGAAAGGGCTTCGCGAGCCTGGCGGGACTGGAGGGAGGCGCCCTCCGCCCCGGGCGAACGGAAGCTTCCCATGAACGCCCTTCTTCCCCTCTTCGGCCTCGAACAGTGCTCGGACAAGGCCGCCAACACCCTGGCCGCCGCGCGCGCCCTGGTCCCGCACCTCAACCGCTCCCGCGCTCTGGACCGCAAGCTGGTGGCGGGCGTGATGACCACCTCGTTCGGCGGCGCGGATGCGGACGGCGCCTGGTCGTGGCGGGACGCCTACGACGCGATGGAAGCCGCGCTCGTGATCCAGCTGCGCCGGCTCGCCCCGCAGATCGGCCGCCTGGAAGACGCGCCGGCCGAGATCGCCGCCCTGCTGGCCACCGTCACCGACCTCACCTTGACCCACACCCGCCGCAGCGAGGAGCAGGTCGCGCTGGACCAGTTCTCCACGCCGCCGGCGCTCGCGGCCCTCGCCGTCGCGGCGGCGCAGATCCGCCCGGGGGACCTGGTGCTTGAGCCGTCGGCCGGCACGGGGCTGATGGCGATCATCGCCGAGGCCTGCGGAGCGAACCTGCAGCTCAACGAGCTGGCGCCGCATCGGGCGGCCCTGCTCGACGGCCTGTTCGGGGCCGCTTCGCGCACGCGCCATGACGCGGTGCATCTGAAGGACCTGCTGCCTTCGTCGGGCAGCTTCCACGCGGTCATCGCCAACCCGCCCTTCCAGCACCTCGAGGCGCACTTGCACGCCGCGATCGACTGCCTGGCCGAAGGCGGCCGGCTGTCGGCGATCGTGCCCGCGCGCATCTTCGAGGACGCCGGCGCCATGCGCGCCCTGGCTCTGCGGGGCCGCATCGTCGCCACCCTAGCCTTTCCCCCACGCGCCTACGCCAAGCACGGCACGTCGGTCGAGACCGGCCTGCTGGTGCTCGACCGTGGCCAGGCCGCAGCCCCCTCCCCTCACCAGGTCGCGGTGTGCGAGACCTTGGCCGACGCCGCCAAGCTGGCGGCCTCGCTCGATCCCCGGCCGACCGCACAGCCGCGCCAGTTTCGCGCGGTCTCCGCCGTCGCCTTCCTGGCGCCCCGGGCCCGGGCGCTGGCGACGCCGTCCTCCCGGCTGGGCTCGCTGGGATCGACCGCGCCGCTTGCCTATGAGGCGAAGGCCTGGTCCGGCGAGGGCCACGATGTGGGCCTCTACCAGGCCTATGCGCTCGGCCGCGTCGCCTTCCCGCAGGCCCAGCCTCACCCATCCGCCCTCGTGGAATCCGGTCCGATGGCCTCGGTTGCGCCGCCGGCGCCAAGCTATCGCCCGGTCCTGCCGACCGGGATGGTCGAGGACGGCCTGGTCTCCGACGCGCAGCTGGAGACCATCATCTACGCCGGCGAGGCGCACTCCAGCACCCTGCCCGGCTCGTGGCGGCTCGGTGAGGCGGCGCACCAGGTGATCCTGGTGGCCGACGGGACCGAGGGCGCGGTTCAGTTTCGCCGGGGCTTCTTCCTGGGCGACGGCACCGGCTGCGGCAAGGGCCGCCAGATCGCCGGCGTCATCGTCGACAACATGGCCCAGGGCCGCACCCGGGCGGTGTGGCTCTCCAGGAACGACGCGCTGCTGGAGGACGCGCGCCGCGATTGGGGAGCCATCGGCGGCGCCGCGTCCGACATCACCCCGCAGAGCGCGTGGAAGCAGGCCGACGCGATCCGGATGGATCGGGGCGTCCTCTTCACCACCTACGCCACGCTGCGCCAGCCGGCGCGGGGCGAGCGCCTGTCGCGGCTCGACCAGATCGTCGGGTGGCTGGGAGCTGACTTTGACGGCGTGATTGTGTTCGACGAGGCGCACGCCATGGCCAACGCCGCGGGCGGCGGCAAGGGCTCGCGCGGGCCGAAGAAGGCCTCGCTGCAGGGCATGGCCGGGCTGGCGCTGCAGAACCGGCTGCCAGGCGCGCGAATCCTCTACGTCTCGGCGACGGGAGCAACCACGCCGGAGAACCTCGCCTACACCGTCCGGCTAGGCCTGTGGGGCGGCCCAGAAGCGCCGTTCCCGACCCGCGAAGCCTTCATGGACGCCGTCGAGAAGGGCGGCGTCGCGGTGATGGAGCTGATCGCCCGCGAATTGAAGGCGCTGGGGCTCTACATCGCCCGCTCGCTGTCGTTCGACGGCGTCGAATACGAGGCGCTGCGCCACCCGCTGGCCCAGGGCGACATCGAGATCTGGGACGCCTGGGCCGACGCCTATCAGCTGATCCATCACAATCTCCGCGCCGCGCTCGAAGCCGTGGGGATCACCGAGGACGGCAAGGCCAAGAGCGGCCAGGCCGCCTCGGCCGTGCTGTCGGCCTTCGAGGGGGCGAAGCTGCGCTTCTTCGGCCATCTGCTGGCCGGGCTGAAGGCCCCGACCCTGATCGCCTCGATCCGCGGCGATCTCGCGGAAGGCCGATCGGCCGTGGTCCAGATCGTCTCGACCAACGAGGCGGTCATGGAGCGCCGCTTGGCGCAGATCCCGCCGGAGGAGTGGAACAACCTCACCATCGACATGACGCCCAAGGACCAGGTGCTCGACTACCTGATGGGCGCGTTCCCGGTCGCGGCGATGGACGCCATCGAGGACGAGGACGGCAATGTGACCATGGTCCCGGTCATGCTCGACGGACGTCCGGTACTGAGCCAGGAGGCGCTCCGGCTGCGGGAGGAGCTCGTCGTCCACCTGGCCTGCCTGCCCGCCGTCCCCGGCGTGCTGGACGCGGTGCTGGACGCGCTGGGCACGGACAACGTGGCCGAGATTACCGGCCGCTCGCGCCGGGTCGTCCTGCGCGACAGCCGGCGGGTCGTCGAGCGCCGCAGCGCTTCGGCGGCCAAGGCCGAGACCGACGCCTTCATGTCCGGCAAGAAGCGGGTGCTGGTGTTCTCGGACGCCGGCGGCACCGGCCGCAGCTACCACGCCGACCTGAACGCCCTGAACCAGAGCCGGCGGGCTCACTATCTGGTCGAGCCGGGCTGGCGCGCCGACGCGGCCATACAAGGCCTGGGTCGCTCGCACCGCACCAACCAGGCCCACGCGCCGCTGTTTCGCCCTGTCACGACCGACATCCACGGCGAGAAGCGCTTCCTGAGCACGATCGCCCGGCGCCTCGACAGCCTGGGCGCCCTCACCCGGGGCGAGCGCCGAACGGCGGGCGCGGGCCTGTTCAGGGCCGAGGACAATCTCGAAAGCCCCTGGGCGCATCGGGCGCTGCAGGCTTTCTTCGTCGCGCTGCACTTCGGCACGGTCGAGGCGATGGACAGGGTGAGCTTCGAGCACAAGACCGGCCTGAAGCTGGTCGACGGGGACGGCAACCTGAAGAAGTCCGACGACATGCCGCCGATGAACACCTTCCTCAACCGGCTGCTGGCGCTGCGGATCGGGGACCAGAACGCCCTGTTCGAGGCGTTCGACCAGATACTGAGCAGCATCCTGGAGCGGGCGGCATCGTCGGGTGCGCTGGACCGGGGCATGGAGGACATCCTCGCCGATGACCTCGCCGTGGTCTCCGAAGAGGTGATCCGCACCGATACGCTCACCGGCGCGCAGACCAAGATCATCACCTTCGAGGTCCGCACGCGCCGGGTGATGACGACGTCGGCAGAGGCCCTGGTGGGCCTGGACCCGCTGGCGCTCGACTATGTCGTCAACACCAAGTCCCAGCGCGCAGGCCTCGCGGTGAAGGGCCTGACGACGACCGACGACGACGATCGCCTGGTCCCGGCGGTCCGCATCATTCGCCCGGAGAAGCGGAGCGTCGCGCCCCTGAAGGTCTATGAGGAGTCGGCGTGGGAGCCGGTGGCGCAAGCCGTCTGGCGCGCGACCTGGGACGCCGAGGTGGTCCAGGCCGATCCCTGGCATACCCGCCAGCTGGTGCTCGTGACCGGGTTACTCCTGCCGGTCTGGAGCAGCCTGCCGTCCAAGCAGACCAATGTCCGCCGCCTCAAGGCGCCGGACGGGCGGCGCTGGCTTGGTCGGGTTCTCGACGTTGGCCAGGTCCCTGGGCTGAAGATCGCCCTCGGCCTGACCGACACGGCCTCAGCCGTGGGCAACGGCGAGACGGCGGCCGAGATGGTGCTCACCGAGAACACCTCGATCGCGCTGGCGGGCGGATTGTGGCTGCGCCGGGCGAAGGTGATGGACCGCTACCGGCTGGAGATCGTCGGGGCCGCCTCGCAGCGGTCGGTCTTCACCGTGCTCGGCTGCTTCGTCGAGATCATCAACTACGCCCCTCGCGTCTTCGTCCCCACGGACAAGCCCGAGGTGCTCACGGCGATCCTCGCCAAGTGGCCGGCCCAGACCATCCTTGCGGCTGCTGCATAGGGGCCAGGTGGGAGCCGTGGGCGTCGCCGCCTGCGGCTCTTGCTCTGCAGCCGATCGGCCGCGGGGGGAAAGGAGGGAGGGAGGACGCGAGCGGGCGAGCGAACCGGGATTAGCCCGGCGCCGACGACCCGAGGCTCCCATGTCCAATCCCCTTGAACCCCTGATGGCCGACATCATTGCCCGCATCGAGCGCGGCGTCCCGCCGTGGCGCCAGCCCTGGGTGGGCGGCGGCGATCCGACATCGCCGTTGCGCTCGGACGGCCAGGCCTTCACCGGCAGCAACGCCTGGCTCCTGGCCTTCGCCGGCGCGGCGCGCGGTTTCGCGTCTCCCTACTGGTTCACTTTCCGACAGGCGCTGACGATCAGCGCACCCGTGACCAAGGGCGAGAAGGGCTCGCCCGCGATTCTCTACAAGACCCGGGTTGTCGATGGCCGTGAAGTCGCCGAGCCGGAGGATGGCGCCGGCGGCGACGAGGCCAGGGTGCTGCGCTACCTTCGCGGCTACACCGTGTTCAACGCCGAGCAGCTGACGGACTGTCCGGAGCAATATCTCCGCGCCCCGAAAGTGGACCCCGCGGCCCGGGAGGCGGCGCGCAACGCCGTCCTCGACGCCATTCCGGCGGTCATCGAACTGGGCGGCGGAAGCGCTTTCTATCAGCGAGATCGGGACATTATCCGCCTGCCGCCGCCGGAGGCCTTCCGCTCCGTCGACGACTTCCTGGCCACCAAGGCCCATGAGCAACTGCATTGGTCGGGAGCCGAGCACCGACTGAACCGGACCTTCGGCCGGCGGTTCGGCGACCAGGCCTACGCCTTCGAGGAGCTGGTGGCGGAGATCGGCGCCGCGGCGCTTGGCCTTCGCATCGGCTTGCGGCCGCAGCTGCTCGACGACCATGCCGCCTACCTCGCCCATTGGGCGAAGATCCTGAAGGATCGGCCCTCCGCCCTTCTGGAGGCGTCCGGTCATGCGCAGCGGGCGGTCGATCATCTGATCGCCTACAGCCAGGCTGGTTCGCAGGCGGTGGCGCAAGCCGCTTAGGCCGGCGGGCCTCGTGCCCGCAAAGGAGGAGGCAGGGCGCGAGCGGGCGAGCGAACCGGGACTTGGCCCGGCGCCGACAGCTCGAGGCTCTCATGCCCAAGCTTTCTCCCCTGCAGGCGCCCAGGCCGTGCCGAACCTCCGCCGCGGCCCCTCCCCTGCCCGATCTCTTCGGCGACGCTCCGGGCGTGGGCGAGGTGACCGCCCGCTATGCCGGCTCGTCGCGCCCGGACGCCTCGGCCGATGTTCTTCGCGCAAGGGTCAGGGCCGGCGGCCTGGACCGCCTCAACGACGCCGAGACGCTGGAACTCCTGCTCTCACGATCGATGCCTTGCGGCGCCAAGGCCCACGCCGCCGCGCTTCTCGGCCGCTTCGGCTGCCTTCG
>CALAEG010000443.1 GCA_937890965.1 uncultured Caulobacteraceae bacterium
GAAGCATGGTCGTCCGAGCGCGCGCTCAAGCCTGCTTACGTGCGACAAGGTCGATCAAGGCGGACATGCCATTGTGAGCTGCACCCTCGCGGATCACGGCGTCGCGGGACACCAGCTTAACGACCTCCAGATCGCCGAACGCCTCGCGGAGCATCGGTTCGGTGTAGAGATTGTCGACCGTGGGCGGACCGCCCGTCCGGTACTTCAGCTGTTCGGGTCGGTAGCCCTCCAGCAGGAGAAGACCGCCGGGTTTCAGGCCGCGCTTGATGGCGGCGAACAGCCGAGCTCGCAGAGCAGGGCCCGCGAACTGGATGAAAATCGCGGCGATGACGTCGAACCGGTTTTCGGGAATAGGCCAGGTGTCCAGGTCGGCCAGCTCCAGCGCGAGCGCGACGCCGCGCGAGGCCGCCAGCCTGCGCGCCTTCGCCTGGGCGACGGAGGAGGAGTCGACCGAGAGCACCTGAAGGCCCTGCTGCGCCAGCCAGACGCCGTTACGCCCTTCGCCGTCGGCAAGCGCCAGGGCGCCGCCGCCGGTCGGCAGTCTCGCCGCCTGGGCGGACAGAAAGGCGTTGGGCGCCTCCCCGAACAGATAGTCGTCGCTGGCGTAGCGGGCGTCCCACGGCGACGTTGGGGTCTCGCTCATCCGTTCACCGCCCTCCAACCCACATAGGCCGCGACCGCCAGTATGAGCCCTGCAAACAAGCGTCGTGCAAGCGCTGCCCGGGCGGCCAGAGCCTTGGCGCCGCGGAGCCCAAGGAGACCGCCCGCCACGCCACCGGCGACGAAGAGGCCTGCGATGGGCCAGTCGACCAGGCCGGACGCGGCATAGTTCAAAGAGGTCGCCGCCCCAAACAGGGCGACGGACACCAGCGACGAGGCGGCGGCGTTGGCCAGCGGCATTCCTACCGCAAGCATGAGACCCGGAACGATCAGGAACCCGCCGCCAATGCCGAAGAAGCCGGCGGCGAAACCGGTCACCACGCCTACCGGCGCGAGCCTCGCCACCAGCGGCCAGGTGATGTGGACGTCCGGATCGCCTTCACTCCGGGGCCTGCGCAGCATCGACAGCGCGATCGCCGCCATGGCGATGGCGAAGAACAGCAGCAGACGCTGGCCTTCGACCTGTTTGGCGAGGCTCGAACCCAGCAGCGAGCCGGCAAGGCCCGCCCCGGCGAAGACGCTCGCGCAGGGCCATTTCACCCGCC
>CALAEG010000444.1 GCA_937890965.1 uncultured Caulobacteraceae bacterium
ATGGACGTAGCCGGAAATGCAAAATGTCAGTCTGAAGTCCAGGAACGATTCTGACCTTCGACCCCGCCTACGCGCCTGGCGGCCCACTCGCACGCACAGTCGCAATTCGATCTTGTCGAAATCGCGGATACTCGCGACAAATGAGTTATGGATCTCTCGATCGAAGGCGGGCTGTGTTGGTCCGCGCCCCTCACGCTGGTGAGCTGGGCGGGCTATCAGAGCCGCTACGGCCCCTATGGCGCTGTTGATAGCACGACGCCGTCAGACGGCAGCGTTACACTGGTGTTCGCACCGGAGGGCCGAGGGACCGAAGCGCTTACCCGGGCGGAACTGGGTCTGATCGCCTGGTTCGAGATGCACGAGCCCTCTGTTTCCGAGGCGGTGAAAGCCGCCATACTGGCGTGGTGCGCGCCCGACAACGCGGCGAGGCTGCGAGACTTCGATTTCGATGACAGCTTTCCACGGGTCAAATCGCAAGACGACCTGCGGGGCCTGGTTGGTTTGCACACGGTCTTCGTTCATCAGATCGAGACCGGTGGGGCGCCTTACATCGGCTACGAATTTGGCTGTGAGTGGGATGTCGAGCACGATCTGGGCGTCCTGATGCGCGGGACGGAACTGATCGAGGTGGGACAGGCCGATACCGCCTTCCTGCTTTGGATCGCGAAGGCGGATTGGGAGAAAAAGGCGAAACGCCCGGCGCGGACCCAACTCACGACGGACGCAGCGCCGCCTCCATTGCGGCTATCAAGGCCGCCTGCTCCGCCGGATCGCTGACCCGCAGGCGCAACCAGTCGTCCGGGCCGCGTAGGTCGGCGAACAGGCCCTTGGGGTCCTCGTGGAAGTGCAGCCAGGCCCTGCCCTTCCGGTAGAAGGTCCCGCGCTTCTTCTCCGTGAGCTCCGGCCTGAGGCGGATCTCCGCCAGCAAGGGCTCAAGGATGTCCAGGCTCTCGCCGCCTGCGTGCTTCAACGCCCTCGCCTCCTCCGTTGGTCCTCGATCATCTCTCCAATCGCCCGAGGCGGCAATTCCGGGCTCAGCGAGGTCGTGTCTCAGTTTGAAAGTTGGCTGACGATGCCCGTTATGATCAGTGCCCCACAGACAAGGAGCATGAACGCTAAGAGCGCTGCGTGAGTTAGAATGAGCAACCAGTACCAGCGCGGATGTTTCGCGCGCTCGACTCGGATCGGCGGTATGATTCTGCCGTTCCGCAGTTCCCAAGAAAGAACCAAGACCGGCGCGCCGACCAACGCAGCGACCAACGCAGCGCCCAACACGAGGCCGAATATGGTGTCCAGCATCACGCCACCCGCTTCTTGTAAGGCCCGCGCTTGCCAGGCTGCGGACGGTTCGCTTCGATCCGCTCCGCAATATCCTCTAGCGACCACAGCTTGTCACTGACGCCGGCCGCCATCGCGGGCGTGACCTTGAGCGTCTTGTGGATTCTGCAAAAAATGTAGAACGCGAAATAGAGCGCCAGCGCGTGAGTGTGGTTGTCCAGCTTCTTGGAGAAGACGTTGGTCAGGCGGGTGAAGCGGCGGTTTTGCACTGAGACACTACCCTCAGCGAGAGCGGCGTGATCTCAGGTCATGATCTGGCCGATCAGGGCCCCGGTCTCGGCGACTGCCCGGCGCGCGGCTTCCGAGACGTGGGTCAGATTGCCGAAACCATGGACGAGGTCGGGATAGTCGCGCCAGACAACCTCACGGCCGGCGTTGCGCAACAGATCGGCCAGGACGATGGCGTCGGCCTTGCATGGATCGAGCCGTCCACCGGCCACGATCACGCTGTCCAAAGGCGCAATCTCGGAAAGCGACAGCAAGGACGGCGCCGTGACCCCGCCGCCGAGCAGCTGGGCGTTGATATATTGAACCACCGCCCAGCCCACCGCGCGCGTCTCTTCAAACAGACTCTCGGCCCAGACCTCGCCATCCAGCTGCAGCAGCGGATAGAGGAGCAGCTGGGCCCTGATCGCGCCTGGGAAGGCCGCATGCAGGTGCGCCGCGGCCGACGCCGCCAGATAGGCGCCCGCGGAATCGCCGCCGACCGCCACGCCGCGCCCGAGGTCCAGAACCGGCGCACCCTCGCCCAGCATCCAGCGTGTTACGGCGATCGCGTCGTCCAGCTGCGCCGGATAGCGATGCTCCGGCGCCAGGCGATACTGAGCCGACAGGACCCGCATCCGCCCGGCGTCGGCCAGGCGAATGCAAAGCGCTTCATGGGTGTCGAGGTCGCTGACGATAAAGCCGCCGCCGTGAAAGAACAGCAGCAGCGGCGCGTCGGCGGAAACGCCGATCGGGCGATAGAGACGGCCTTCCAGCAGTCCCGCGGCCCCGGGCAATTGGAGCCGCCGCAACTCCGCCAGTTCGGGGAGCAGGCGATCATGCCCTGAAAGGGCTGTGTGGATGGCCGCCCGCGCACGCCTAAGCGCCCACAGGTGGGATGAATCCGCCAACGCAGAAAGTCGCGCCGTCTTCATGCAAAGGCCCAGATGATGTCGCCGAGTCAGACCGTGCCCAGGTTCCGCGCCGGATTCAACGACAAGGCCAGCCGGGCGGCTCTATCAAAGCTCGCGGCCGAGGTATTTCTCGACCTGTTGGCGCTCCCAGGCCCCGTTCAGGAACGGCACGCGGTTGAACACGCGCAGGCCGTGGGCGACCACGCCGACGCCCCAGCCGCCGGCGACCCAGAGGATCCAGGGGTAACTGGGCATGGTGAAGAGGTTCAGGATCGCCAGGGCGCCGACGATCACGACGTATTGGGTCAGGTGGATGTAGAAGGCCTTGATCTTGCGAACATGGGCCAGGGCCAGCGCTTCGTCGGCGCGGACATTCGGGTTGGCGGGGTCGTCCATCTTGGTTTCCCTCAAAGTCGAAAAATCGATCTCGAAGACCGAGGCGACCGCTTTCAAAGACTCGGCGCTGGCGCTCTGCCCGCGTTCGAGGCGTTGAATCGTGCGCGTGCTGAGTCCGGTCAATTCCGCCAGCTGCTCCTGGGACCAGCCGCGTTGCAGTCTGAGTTTTTGAACCAGCATGTCAGCCTCTTCGATCATCGAGCGGCGGTTTGAGAGCAATTGGATTCAATGACCACGTCAGCGACCCGCCAATTTCCCGACTTTGCCGCGACAGCATGACGACAGCGGCCCGACAACTCAAATGCCGGCGGCATATTCGCCCTTGCGGGGCGCCGGCGCGTCGGTCCACCTACCGGCGATGACGCAAGGACCCAAGCCGATGAAGCTAGCGCCCACCGAGGCCGACCCGCTCGCCCGCCTGCTGGCCATCATGGCGCGGCTGCGCGATCCCGAGGGCGGCTGCGCCTGGGACCTGGAGCAGACCTTCGCCAGCATAGCCCCCTATACGATCGAGGAGGCCTACGAGGTCTCAGACGCCATCGAGCGCGGAGACTTAAGCGACCTGAGGGACGAACTCGGCGACCTGCTGCTGCAGGTGGTGTTCCATTCCCGCATGGCCGAGGAACTGGGCGAGTTCGCCTTTGCCGACGTGGCCGAGGCCATCTGCGACAAGATGATCCGCCGCCATCCTCATGTGTTCGGTGAGGCCAGCCACCGCGACGCCGCCGAACAGACCGTGGCCTGGGAGGCGATCAAGGCCCAGGAGCGCGCCGCCAGGGACGCGACCCAGAGCCTGCTCGACGGGGTGCCGGGCGCCCTGCCCGCCCTGACCCGCGCCGAGAAGCTGACCCGCCGCGCCGCCCGCGTCGGCTTCACCTGGACCACGCCCGAAGCGGTGATCGAAAAGCTGCATGAGGAACTGGGCGAGCTGGCGGTCGAGGTGGCGGCCGGCGACCGCGCCAAGATGCGCGACGAGATGGGCGACGTGCTCTTTGTCTGCGCCAACCTGGCCCGCCTGCTGGAAATCGACCCGGAAGACGCGCTCCGTTCCACCAACGCCAAGTTCGCCCGCCGCTTCAACTGGATCGAACAAGCCCTGGCCGCGGATGGCCGAACGCCGGAGCAGTCTGATCTGGATGAGATGGACGAGCTGTGGAACGCGGCGAAACGGGCTGAAAAAGGCTAAGCCCCCTTCTCCCCTTGCGGGAGAAGGTGTCGGCGAAGCCGACGGATGAGCAACCATGTTCAGGTTGCGAGCTGTTTGACCCATGGCTTTCCTCT
>CALAEG010000445.1 GCA_937890965.1 uncultured Caulobacteraceae bacterium
GCGTGATCGGATACCAGGCGCAGACGGTGGCGCCGCCATAGACCGCGCCGAGCGCGGCGGCGTTGTTGCCCTCGACGAAGATGCGGTCGCCGACCTTGTCGGAATGGCGCACCTTCAGGCCCAGCGGCCCTATATGCTCGGCCACATAGTCGCGGCCCATGTGCAGGGCGGCGATGTTCGGCGCGATCAGCCGGTCCTTGCCCTTGAACTGCTCGCCGACCAACTGCTCCATGACGCTAAGGTCGATGTCGAGCAGGGCGGCCAGGGCGCCGACATAGATGATGTTCTTGAACAGCTGCCGCTGCCTGGGGTCGGTATAGGCGGCGTTGCAGATGGCGGTCAGCGGCACGCCGACCACACGGATGTTGTCGCGAAACTTCTCCGGCGGCAGGGGCTTGGTGGAATCGTAGAACAGGTAGCCGCCGGGCTCGATCTCGGCCAGGTCCTTGTCCCAGGTCTGCGGGTTCATCGCCACCATCAGGTCGACGCCGCCGCGCCGGCCCATGTGGCCGGCCTCGGAGACGCGCACCTCGAACCAGGTCGGCAGGCCCTGGATGTTGGAGGGGAAGATGTTGCGTGCGGCCACCGGCACGCCCATGCGCAGGATCGCCTTGGCGAACATCCCATTGGCGCTGGCCGAGCCGGATCCGTTCACATTGGCGAATTTGACGACGAAGTCGTTGGTGCGGGTCAGCTGGTCGATGATCGGGGTCAGGGCGTTCATTTCGCGTCGCTCACTCCGCGGCGATCTTTTGCGCGGGAGCGGGTCCTTCCGCATAGGTCATATCGAGCAGGAACTTTTGCATATCCCAGGCCCCGGTCGGGCAGCGCTCGGCGCAGAGGCCGCAGTGCAGGCAGACATCCTCGTCCTTGACCATGATCCTGCTCGTCTTCAACGGATCTGAAACATACAGATCCTGCGTCAGGTTCATTGCCGGAGCGCTAAGACGGTTACGCAGATCGGCCTCGTCGCCGTTGTCGGTGAAGGTGATGCAGTCCATCGGGCAGATATCGACGCAGGCGTCGCACTCGATGCACAAGGGCTCGGCGAACACCGTCTCGATATCGCAGTTCAGGCAGCGTTCCGCCTCGCGATAGCCCAGCACCTGATCGAATCCGAGCTCGACCTCGAGGCGCACATTGCCCAGCGCCTCGGCCTTGTCGCGCAAGGGCACGCGGTAGCGCTGGTCGTTGACGATGTCGTTGTCGTAGCTCCACTCGTGGATGCCCATCTTCTGGCTGACCAGTGTGATCCCCGGCGCCAGCCGCTCGCGCACATCGTGGCCGTTGCAGAGCTTGTCGATTGAGATGGCCGCGTCGTGGCCGTGGGCCACGGCCCAGATGATGTTCTTCGGTCCAAAGGCCGCGTCACCGCCGAAGAAGACGCTCGGCAGGCTCGAGCCCATGGTGACCGGATCGACCTTGGGCATGTCCCATTCGTCGAACTCGAGGCCGACGTCGCGCTCGATCCAGGGGAAGGAATTTTCCTGGCCAACGGCGACCAGCACGTCGTCGCATTCGATCAGGTGATCCGGTTCGCCGGTCGGGACCAGCCGGCGGCGGCCCTTGTCGTCGTATTCGGCGACCACCTTCTCGAACATCACGCCGGTCAGACGGCCGTTGTCGTGGGTGAATTCCTTGGGCGTCAGGAAGTTGAGGATCGGAATAT
This sequence comes from uncultured Caulobacteraceae bacterium, assembly GCA_937890965.1. Lineage (GTDB taxonomy): Bacteria > Pseudomonadota > Alphaproteobacteria > Caulobacterales > Caulobacteraceae > Poindextera. The sequence continues at coordinate 1,670 of CALAEG010000445.1, forward strand.
CCTCGTGCATGGCGTCCTCCTTCTCCCAGGGAGACGCCTTCATCTCCTCGAAGCCGGAGCGCACGATCACCTTGACGTCCTCGCCGCCAAGGCGGCGCGAGGTGCGGCAGCAGTCCATGGCGGTGTTGCCGCCGCCCAGCACGACGACCCGCTTGCCGATTCTGTCGATGTGGCCGAACGAGACCGAGGACAGCCAGTCGATGCCGATATGGATGTTGGCGGCGGCCTCGGCGCGGCCCGGCACGTCCAGGTCGCGGCCGCGCGGGGCGCCGGAGCCGACGAAGATGGCGTCGTAGTCTTCGGCCAGCAGGCTCTTCAAGCTGTCGATGCGCTGGCCCATGCGCATGTCGATGCCGAGGCCGGTGATGTAGCCGACCTCCTCGTCGATCACGGATTCCGGCAGGCGAAAGCGCGGGATCTGGCTGCGGATCATGCCGCCCGACTTGGCGTCGGCGTCGAAGATGGTGATCTCATAGCCCAGCGGCGCCAGGTCGCGGGCCACGGTCAGGGTGGCGGGGCCCGCGCCGATGCAGGCGATGCGCTTGCCGTTCTTGTTGGCCGGCGCGGTCGGCAGGCGCGCGGTGATGTCGTCCTTGTTGTCGGCGGCGACGCGCTTCAGCCGGCAGATGGCCACCGGCTCGTCCTCGACCCGTCCGCGGCGGCAGGCCGGCTCACATGGCCGGTCGCATGTCCGCCCCAGGATGCCGGGGAAGACGTTGGACTTCCAATTGATCATGTAGGCGTCGGAGTAGCGGCCCTCGGCGATCAGCCGGATATATTCCGGCACGGCGGTATGCGCGGGACAGGCCCACTGGCAATCGACGACCTTATGGAAGTAATCCGGCCCCTCGGTAATCGTACGCTGCAAAGCGGCTTCCTCTGGCGACGCTCTACTCTCGTGGATCGGCGGGCCGGCGCTCGCATCGCGGAACGACCGGACCCACGCCCCGACGCGGCGTCCAAACCCCATGGTAACGCCGTCGTGAAGCGATAGCCAATATGCAATCTGAGTGTTGACTACTCTGCGGCCCCCGTGCGGCGTTTCGCCCCGAATTCGCGGCCGTCCGCTCCGGCCCCGATGGTCAAGTCTTCGTGAGGCAGGCTCCATTTGCGGCGAACGGTGTTGTTCGATGTTAGAATGCGAGCCAAGGTGAAATGGCTAATACTCCGTTAAGCACACCCGCGAGGAGACTATAGGCGATGGATCAACCGATCGATTTCGACCAAGTCCCCAGCCCAACTCGGAGTTTCGCCGCCTTTGATTCGGTTACGACCGAGTCTTGGGGCGCGGAGACCGAGAACGCCGCCTTCTACCAGGAAATCGCCGAACGCCGTGCGCAGCTGGAATGCGCCGAGACCCTGAGGCGTGTGCGGGCGCTTTAGGGCGGCCTTTTCTTCCGACGAATCGCGCATGATCGGCTGAACGATCGATCGCGCGGGTTTTTCTTGACCATCCAACCAGTCTCTTTTCACCTGCATGGGCAGGATTTCGCTCGATTCGCCGACGCGCTCGGCGCCTCGTTCGAGCGCTATGGCTTCGCCATCGTCGCCGACCATGGGCTCGACCCAGTCCTGGTCGCGGCCGCGCAGGACCGCGCCAAGGCCTTCTTCGCCCTGCCGGATACGGTCAAGCGGCGTTACCGGATCGTCGGCGGCGCCGGGCAGCGCGGCTACACGCCGTTCGGGGTCGAGACCGCCAAGGGCGAACGCCACGCCGACCTGAAGGAATTCTGGCATGTCGGCCGCGCGGCCAATGTCTGGCCGGCGGAGATCGCCCGCTTTCAACCGTCCGTCGGCGGCCTCTATGCCGGGCTGGACGCCCTCGGCCAGAGGCTGCTTGAGGCCATCGCCCATCATCTTGGCCTGCCGCGCGACCAGTTCACGCCCGCGGTCGCCGACGGCGAATCCATCCTGCGCCTGCTGCATTATCCACCGACGGCCGGCTCCGGCCCGGCCATCCGCGCCGGGGCGCACGAGGACATCAACGCCATCACGCTGCTGCTCGGCGCCGAGGAGGCGGGGCTGGAACTGCTGGACCGCGATGGCCGTTGGCTGGCGGTCAAGCCGGAGGCCGGCTCGCTGGTGGTCAATATCGGCGACATGCTGCAGCGCCTGACCAACCACCGCCTGCCGTCGACCACCCATCGCGTGGTCAATCCGACGCCGGAGCGCGCGGGCGTGGCGCGCTATTCCATGCCCTTCTTCCTGCATTTTGCGCCCGACTACCTGATCCGGACCCTGCCCAGCTGTGTCGGCAAGGCGACGCCCGACCGCTATCCGCAGCCGATCACCGCGCGCGCCTACCTCGCCGAGCGGCTGGAGGAGATCAAGCTCGCCTGAACGCGCCCCTTGACCTTCCGCCGGGGCAGTCGCCGAGTGTCGGGAAAACGCCAATGGAGGACGCCATGACGCCTGATGACCTGATGTTCAAACCCGGCCTGATGAAGGGCCAGCGCATCCTGGTCACCGGCGGCGGCACCGGCCTCGGCAAGGTGATGGCCGAGGCCTTCCTTATCCTGGGCGCCGAGGTCTACATCTGGGGCCGCCGCGGCGGCGTGTTGCAGGAGGCCGCCGACGAGCTGATGGCCGCGCACGGTGGCAAGGTGGTCGCCCAGCCCTGCGACATCCGCGTGCCCGAGGCGATCAGCGACAATCTGGACAAGATCTGGTCCGACGGCGGCGCGCTCACCGGCCTGGTCAACAACGCCGCCGGCAACTTCATCAGCCGCACCGAGGACCTCTCGCCGCGCGGCTTCGACGCCATCACCAACATCGTCTTCCGCGGCTCCTTCTTCGTGACGCTCGATTGCGGCAAGCGCTGGATCGCCGAGAAGAAGCCCGGATCGGTGGTTTCCATCCTGACCACCTGGGTCTGGAACGGCGGACCGTTCACCGTGCCCTCGGCCATGTCCAAGGCCGGCCTGCACATCATGACCCAGTCGCTGGCGGTCGAGTGGGGCAACAGGAACATCCGCCTGAACGCCATCGCGCCAGGCGCCTTCCCGACCGAAGGCATGACCGCCAGGCTCAATCCCGGCGCCACGCGGCGCCAGGACAGCGACGATGGCTCAAGCCCCGGCAATCCCATGGGCCGGGTCGGCAAGATGCCCGAGCTGTGCAACCTCGCCGTCCTGCTGTTGGGGCCCGGCGCCGAATACATCAACGGCCAGACCATCGCCATCGACGGCGCCGGCCACCAGGCCGGCGGCGGCGGATTCAGCGCCCTGCGCGGCTGGTCGGACGAACAGTGGGAGGAAGCGCGGGCCGCCATTCGCGGCGCCAACGAGAAGGATCGCGCCCAACGCACGGTCTAGGTGTGGAACTTCGCTGGTCCTGCGGCGTAAGGTGGGGACGCCCATGGCAGACTCACCCCGCCTAAGCCTGCATATCCCCGAACCGACCCGCCGCCCCGGCGAGCCGCCGGACTTCAGCGCGGTCAGGCCGCCGCTCGCTGGCGGCCTCGACCGCCCCGCGGTGGATGTCGAGGCCAGCGCCATCCGCGACCTGGCCTATGGGCTGATCCGGGTGCTGGACGACGACGGCAAGGCTGTCGGGGCCTGGGACCCGCATCTGGAGCCCGAGACCCTGCGCTCGGGCCTGCGCATCATGATGACCACGCGCGCGCTCGACGACCGCATGGTGCGCGCCCAGCGCCAGGGCAAGATCACCTTCTACGCCAAGTCGGCCGGCGAGGAGGCCATCGCCGCCGGCCAGGCCCTGGCGCTGCGGCCCGACGACATGGGCTTTCCCACCTATCGCCAACAGGGCCTGCTGATCGCGCGCGGCTATCCGGTCGCGGCCATGGCCCACCAGGTCTATTCCGACCGCAGCGACCCGATGCAGGGCCGCCAACTGCCGTGCCTCTATTCCAGCCGGGCGCACGGCTTCTTCACCATTTCGGGCAATCTCGGCACCCAGTTCAGCCAGGCGGTGGGCTGGGCCATGGCCTCGGCCCTGAAAGGTGACGACCGGATCGCGGCGGCCTGGATCGGCGATGGGGCGACGGCGGAGGCGGACTTCTACGAGGCCCTGACCTTCGCCTCGATCTATCGCGCCCCGGTCATCCTCAACATCGTCAATAACCAGTGGGCCATCTCGTCCTTCCAAGGCCTGGCCGGCGGCGAGGAGACCACCTTCGCCGCCCGGGCCATCGGCCATGGCCTGCCGGCGCTGCGCGTCGACGGCAATGATTTCCTGGCCGTCTATGCGGTCACCGCCTGGGCGGTGGAGAGAGCCCGCTCCAACCTGGGCGCGACGGTGATCGAGCACTTCACCTACCGGGCCGAGGGCCACTCGACCAGCGACGACCCCAGCCGCTATCGGCCGGCGGAAGAGGCCAAGGGCTGGCCGCTCGGCGATCCGATTCTGCGGCTGAAAACCCACCTGATCGCGCTGGGCGAATGGTCGGAGGAACAGCACACGGCCCTGGCCGCCGAACTGGATGCGCTGGTCCGCGAGGCCCAGCGCGGCGCCGAGGCCGCCGGGCCGCTCGCCCAGGCCGATCCGACGGTGAAGGCCCAGGCCATGTTCGGCGATGTCTATGCCGAGACGCCCTGGCACCTGCGCGAACAGGCCAAGGCGATGGGCGAGGGCTGACATGGCGTCGATGACCATGGTCCAGGCGCTGAACTCGGCCATGGACGTCATGCTGGGCCGCGATTCCGACGTGCTCGTCTTCGGCGAGGACGTCGGCTATTTCGGCGGTGTCTTCCGCGCCACCGAGGGCCTGCAGAAGAAGTACGGCGTCACCCGCTGCTTCGACACCCCGATCGGCGAGGCAGGTATCGTCGCGGTCGCTGTCGGCATGGGCGCCTATGGCCTGCGGCCCGTGGTCGAGATCCAGTTCGCCGACTACATCTATCCGGCCTACGACCAGATCGTCTCCGAGGCCGCGCGGCTGCGCTATCGCTCGGCCGGCGACTTCATCGCGCCCCTGACCATCCGCGCGCCCTATGGCGGCGGCATCTTCGGCGGCCAGACCCACAGCCAGAGCCCCGAGGCCCTGTTCACCCACGTGGCCGGGCTGGTGACAGTGATCCCATCCAATCCCTTCGATGCCAAGGGCCTGCTGATCAGCGCGATCGAGTCCGACGACCCGGTCATCTTCCTGGAGCCCAAGCGGCTCTATAACGGCCCCTTCGACGGCCATCACGAGCGGCCGGTGACCTCCTGGGCCGGCCATCCGGCCAGCGAGGTTCCGCTTGAGCACTATACCGTGCCGCTGGGATCGGCGGCGGTAGCGCGGCCGGGCGCGGCGGTCACCGTACTTACCTATGGCTCCATGGTGCACGTGGCGCTGGCGGCGGCCTTGGACAGCGGCATCGATGCCGAGATCATCGATCTGCGCACCCTGGTGCCGCTCGATATCGGCACGATCACAACCTCGGTCGAGAAGACCGGGCGCTGCGTCATCGTGCACGAGGCGACCCGCACCTCCGGCTTTGGCGCGGAGCTTTCGGCCCTGGTTCAGGAGCACTGCTTCTATCATCTCGAGGCCCCGATCGAGCGGGTGGCGGGTTGGGACACGCCCTATCCGCACGCCTTCGAGTGGGACTATTTTCCGGGCCCCGCCCGAGTCGCCGCCGCCCTGCGGCGCGCGATGGAGGCTTGAGACCATGGCGCGCTACGTCTTCCGTCTGCCCGACGTCGGCGAGGGCATCGCCGAGGCCGAGATCGTCGAGTGGCACGTCGCCGTCGGCGACGTGATCGCCGAGGATGATGCCCTGGTCGATGTGATGACCGACAAGGCCACCGTCGAGCTGACCTCGCCGGTGGCAGGCCGGGTGACCGCCATTGCCGGGGGCGAGGGCGACGATGTCGCGGTGGGCTCGGACCTGGTCGTGCTCGAGACCGATGCGGAGGCGCCGGCGGAAGAGCCGGCCGCTCCGTCCGCCGAGGTTGTCGTCGCCCCACCGGCGCCGACCCGGCCCGCGCCAGCGGCGCCGGCCAAGCCGCTCGCCTCGCCGGCCACGCGGCGCCGCGCCAAGGACCAGGGCGTCGATCTGGCCAGCGTCAAGGGCAGCGGTCCCGATGGCCGCGTCGTCGACGCCGACCTGGACCAGTCGCCAGCGCCGGCCGCCCGCGCGCCGCTGGCCAGGCGCGATGGCGTCGAGGACGTCAAGGTGCTGGGCCTGCGCCGCCGCATCGCCGAGCGCCTGTCGAACTCCAAGCGCCGCATTCCGCACTTCGCCTATGTCGAGGAGATCGACGTCACCGAACTGGAGGGTCTACGCGCGCATCTGAACGCGACGCGAGCCGAGGGCCGACCCAGTCTCAGCCTGCCGCCCTTCCTGATCCAGGCCCTGGTCCAGGTGCTGCCGGACTTCCCGCAGGTCAACGCCCTGTTCGACGACGAGGCTGGTGTGGTGCATCGCCACGCCGCCGTCCATGCTGGTATCGCGGTGCAGACCAAGGACGGGCTGATCGTGCCGGTGATCCGCAATGCCGAGGCGCGAGACCTCTGGGACCTCGCCGCCGAGATCGCCCGGCTGGCGGCGGCGGTTCGCGACGGCAAGGCGGCCCGCGAGGAGCTGACCGGCTCGACCATCACCGTGACCAGTCTTGGCGCGCTGGGCGGCATCGCCACCACCCCGATCATCAACGCGCCGGAGGTGGCTATCATCGGCCCCAATCGCATCGTCGAGCGGCCGGTGGTCCGCGACGGCCAGATCACCGTGCGCAAGATGATGAACCTCTCCTCCTCCTTCGATCACCGCGTCGTCGACGGCTATGACGCCGCCGCCTTCATCCAGGCGGTAAAGGTGAAACTGGAGCATCCGGCGCTGCTGTTCATGCCCTCGACCTAACCCTCTCCCCGCAAGCGGAGAGAGGGTCTATGGATGTCAGGATAGGGAAGAAGGACGCCGCCGATGGCCTATGCCGAGATCACCTATCGTGTCACCGACGGGGTCGCGGTCGTGACGCTGAACCGGCCGGACAAGCTGAACGCCTGGACCGGGATCATGGAGGGCGAGGTGCGCGCCGCCATGCGCGCGGCGGCCGATGACGAGGCAGTCCGGGTGATCGTGCTGACCGGCGCCGGGCGCGGCTTCTGCGCCGGGGCGGACATGCAGACCCTGCAGGACATCCAGTCCGACAGCCGCGCGCCGGCCCGCGGCGCCGGACCCTTCGACCCGAAGGCGCGCGACGACTTTTCCAAGACCTATTCCTACTTCCCCGCGGTGCCCAAGCCGATCATCGCCGCGGTCAATGGCGCCTGCGCCGGCCTCGGCCTGGTCATCGCGCTTTATGCCGACATGCGCTTCGCCTCGGACGCGGCGGTCTTCACCACCGCCTTTTCCCGCCGCGGCCTGATCGCCGAGCATGGGGTAAGCTGGCTCTTGCCGCGCCTGGTCGGCATGGCCAATGCGGCGGACCTGCTCTTCTCCGCCCGCCGTGTCCTCGCGCCGGAGGCGCGGGAGATCGGCCTGGTCAACCGCGTCTTCAGCCACGCCAGCTTCGAGGACGAGGTCATGGCCTATGCGACCATGCTGGCCAAGGAGGTCTCGCCGCGCTCGCTGCGCGAGATCAAACGCGAAATCTGGAACGCCCAGTTCCAAGGCCTCGGCGAGGCGATCGACGCCGCCAACGGCGACATGGCCGGCAGCTTCGTCTCCGAGGACTTCAAGGAGGGCGTCGCCCACTATCTGGAAAAACGCGCGCCCGCCTTCACCGGTCGCTAGATCAGGGATTTGACATGAACGCTCTCGTTGTCGACGCCGACCTCTGGACCAGCTCCGGCGAGGCCCTGCTGGGCGAGGCCATCGCCCTTCGCCGCGCCATCCATGCCGAGCCGGAGCTCGGCCTCGACTGCCCGAAGACCACCGCCAAGATCAAGCGCGCCCTGCAGGGCCTGCCCCTGGAGCTGCGCGAGGGTCCGTCGACCACGGGCCTCGTCGCCATCCTGCGCGGCTCTGGCAATGGCCGCACCATTCTGCTGCGCGGCGACATGGATGCCCTGCCGCTGCACGAGGACACCGGCCTCGACTTCCATTCCCAGACCGAGGGGGCCATGCATGCCTGCGGCCACGACACCCACGTGGCCATGCTGGCCGGCGCGGCGCATGCGCTTTGCGCCGAGCGCGAGCGGCTGAACGGCACGGTGATCTTCATGTTCCAGCCCGGCGAGGAGGGCTGGCACGGCGCCCGCTTCATGATGGAAGACGGCCTGCTGGACGATCCGGCCCCGGACGCGGCCTTCGCCCTGCACATCTCGCCCAATATGCCAGCGGGCGTGTTCGCGAGCCGCACGGGCCCGCTGCTGGCCTCGGCCGACGAATTCGAGATCAAGGTGACGGGCAAGGGCGGCCACGGCGCCATGCCGCACGAGACCATTGACCCGGTGCCGATCGCCTGTGAGATCGTGCTGGCCTTGCAGACCCTGGTCAGCCGCAAGGTCGCCCCGAACGAGTCGGCGGTGCTCACCGTCGGCAAGATCGTAGGCGGCACGACCGACAATGTCATCCCCGAGACCGCCAGCCTGCTCGGCACTATTCGCACGCTGGACGAACGCATCCGCACGCTGATGCACGAGGGCGTCGAACGGGTGGCGACGCACGTGGCGCTGGCGCACGGCGCCAAGGCCGAGGTCGAGATCACCTCCGGCTTCCCGGTCACCGTCTGCGACGGCCGCATCGTCGAGCTGGCCCAGCGCACCGCCCAGGCCTTGTTCGGCGAGGGTGGCTGGCGCACCATGCCGACGCCGATGATGGGCGCCGAGGACTTCGCCTATGTGCTGCAGAAGGTGCCCGGCGCCATGGCCTTCATCGGCGCGGTGCCGGACGGCGGCGACTATCACAGCTGCTGCGGCCTGCACTCCAACCGCATGGTGCTGGACGAACGCGTCATGGCCCGCGGCGTCGCCATGCACTGCGCCATGGCCGAGGCGTTTCTGAACGGCGAGGCGGTGGTCTAGCCGTCAAGCCGGAATGGTCCTGAGACCGCACCCGGCCACGCCCAGCGGAGCGGCCATAGAGGTGGCCGCGGCGGCGGAGCGCCCGCGGCCGGGTGTTCTGAAGCTTACCTATATCGTGAATGGCGATCTGGGAGCGCTCTACCTGCCGCCTGCGGGCCAGCCGGTGCGGGCGGACGAGCTTTGGAAAAGAACCTGCTTCGAGGCCTTCGTTCGTCCGGGCGCGGACGAGCCCTATTTCGAATTCAACTTCGCGCCGACTGCGGCGTGGGCCGCCTATCGGTTCGATGGTTATCGGCAGGGAATGGCCAAGGCGGACATCACGCCCGCGGACATCGAGGCGAGGACCAGCGGCGATCGTTTCGAACTGACCGTCACGCTCGATCTGCCCGACCTGCCAGCCGAGCGGGCCTGGCGCCTCGGGTTGTCGGCGGTCATCGAGGCGCTGAACGGCGAAAAGTCCTATTGGGCCTTGGCGCATCCACCCGGAAAGCCCGACTTTCATCATCCTGATTCGTTCGCGCTCGATCTTTCTCCCGCGGGACCCACATGAAATTCGGCATCGACCAGCTGCTCGAAGACCCGGCTCTGCGCGCGCCGCTCGCGGGCCGCCGCGTCGCCCTGCTCGCACACCCAGCGTCGCTGACCCAGGATCTGACCCATAGCCTGGACGCCCTGGCCGCCCTTGACGATGTGAACCTGACCGCGGCGCTCGGGCCGCAGCACGGCCTGCGCGGCGACAAGCAGGACAACATGGTCGAGACCGCCGACTTCCGCGATCCGGTCAGCGGCGTTCCGGTCTTCAGCCTCTATGGCGAAGTGCGCAGGCCCACCGAGGCCATGCTCGACACTTTCGACGTGTTGCTGGTCGATCTGCAGGACCTGGGCTGCCGCATCTACACCTTCATCACCACGCTACGGTACGTGCTGGAGGCGGCGGCGGCCTACGGCAAGTCGGTCTGGGTGCTCGACCGCCCCAACCCGGCTGGGCGGCCGGTCG
>CALAEG010000446.1 GCA_937890965.1 uncultured Caulobacteraceae bacterium
GTCGAGCTCGGTCCTCCTGAGTCTCTTCCGGTAGATCTAACGCGTGAGGCGGCGGGCCTTAAGCGGCCCGCCGCCTTTCCGCGCTGGGAAGTGACATGACCCAGATTACCAATGCCGCCGCCGACCCGGCCCCTGGCGCTGCGCCGAGCAGCGTTCCCGAGCCCGCGCCGCACCCGGCCAGCCATGAAGCCGCGCCAAAGGCCGGCCCCGATCCAGCCGATCTCCGGCTGGTCATCGAGGACGACCATGCGGCCGGCTGCTTCGTCTATAAGACGATCGACTGGCGCACGGGCGCGGTGGTGCAACAGCTTCCGCGCGAGCAGCTGGTGAAGATGCGCGAGGCGGACGCCTATCTGGCCGGCGATGTGATCAAGACCCAGGCTTAGATCACGGTGACTTTGGATTGAATCAATCCAAAGTCATAAACGTGATCGATTCCTAAGAGGTAGAGCGGGTTGCGGGCGGAAAACCGCTTCGCACTTTTCCTCAACCCGCTCTGGGAGCCAGAGCCGTCTCGGTTCATTTGCCCGGCACCCCAGCCACCCGGGCGGGGCTCGCGCGCCCGTGCGCCCGCACGCCATCCCATTCGACATCGCCGCTGGTCCAGGGCTCGCCCATGGCGTCCAGCATGGGCCGCAGGCGCTGTTCAAACGGCCGCCAGCGATCGAGCGAGGTGGTGTAGATCGGCTCGCGCACCTGGGCGAAGCTAGCCGAGCGCACCAGCCGCTTTGACTCGTAATAGCGCAGGCAGGCGTCGTCCCAATCGAGATGGCAGTGCTCCAGCAACCGGTGCGTCCAGCCCTCCAGATCGGCCACGACGCCCTCATAGGGCACCTCCAGCACCCGGCCGGCCGGCAGCACCGCCATCCAGTGCGCCATCAGCCGGTCATAGGCGCGCCAATGGCGGCCGAGCTCGGCCAGGTCGTAGGTGAAGCCCTGCTCCTCCAAGAACAGCATGGCGAAGGCGGAAAAGCCGCTGTCGCGCGGATCGCGTCGGCAGTTGATGATGGTGGCGTTGGGCAGGCAGAGGTGGATCAGGCCGATATATTGGTAGTTTTCCAGCCGCTTGATGGTCTGGCGGCTCTGGCCGGGAAGGCCGGGCGGCAGGGCGTCGAGAATGGCCTGGCCGACAACCGGCAGATCCGCGCCGTTCATGCCCGAAACCCAGTCGGGGAATTTCGAGCCGCCTGGCCCGTTGGCCTCGGTGACCAGGCGGTGCAGCAGGTCGATCTCGCCGGCCCCATGCACCTCGGGGTGGGCGCTGATGATCTGTTCGACCAGGGTGGTGCCCGAACGCGGCATGCCGACGATGAAGATGGGCCGGTCGCTCTGGGCGCCCTTGCCCTCGCGCTGCAGCCGTTCGATCAGGGCGGGGTTGAACGCGTTGGCGATCGCCTCGAACCGGGCCTCGAAGGTCGCCGCGTCATAGGCGATGGTTTCGCGGTGCATGGCGTTGGCCTTCACGAAGGCGTCGAAGGCGCCGTCGTAGTCGCCGCGATCCTCGAGCGCCTTGCCGAGTGCGTAGAACACCCGGATCTGTTCAGCTCGCGGCAACTCGTCGACCCGGCCGGCCAGGGCCTGGGTCAGGTCGAACAGCCGCTCGGCCTCAGGGCCGCCGGAGTCCATCCGGGTCATGCGGACCAGGGTTGGGAGGATGTCCTTGACCAGCGGATCCAGGTCCAGAGCGCGGTGAAGATTGGTCCGCGCGGCGCCGATGTCGCCGATGAACAGTTGCAGCACGCCCAGATCGCGCTGGAACTCGGCCCGATCCGGCTCGAGCGCGGCGGCCTCGCGCAACAGCGGCATGGCCTCGACGAAGGCCTCGCGATCGCACAGCATGGTGCCCAGCATGTGGATGGCCGGGGCGTATTGCGGATCGGCTTCGCGCGCCGCGCGCAGGGCCTGCTCGGCGAGGTCGCGATCGCCGGCGGCGAAATAGACCCGGGCCAGATTATAGCGCGGCTCCGCCCAGGAAGGCTCCAGCGCCACCGCCGCCTGCAGGCTGGCGCGGGCCGCCGGGATCGCGTTCGCCGCCAGCGCCTTGAGACCGCTTTGGATATGGGCGGCGGCCTGGGCGCGGCGATTGGACGGAACCGGCATGGAGCAAACGCACTCTAGGGAATACAAGCAGGCGTTGCGTCACGGAGCGGGGAGACGCGCGCACCTTATACGCTTGGAAACCGGCCCTCCGTCGATGGAAAAGTCGTGCGCGGCCTTAAGTTTTCGGGGCCCGCCTGGCGGGCGGCGGCGGGGCGGGCGGGGCGGCGTCCGGCA
>CALAEG010000447.1 GCA_937890965.1 uncultured Caulobacteraceae bacterium
TTCAAGGGCGCTTGGCTGTGCTTGCGCCTGGCCGGCCTGGGCGCAAATGTCACCGGCCTGGCGCTTGAGCCCCCCACCAGCCCGTCGCTGTTCGATCTGGCCGAGGTGGGGCGCACGCTCGAAGACCGGCGCGGCGATATTCGCCATGACGCCGACGTCAGGGCCGCCATCGACGCGGCCAGGCCGGAGGTGGTGTTTCACCTGGCCGCCCAGGCGCTTGTGCGGACGGGACTGGCCGAGCCGCTGGCCACCCTGGACGCCAACATCATGGGCGCCGCGCGCGTCCTCGAGGCGTTGCGGGGAGGTGAGGTCAAGGCCGTGGTCGTGGTCACCAGCGACAAGGTCTATCTGAACAAAAACGATGGCCGAGCCTTCCGCGAGGACGATCCGCTGGGCGGCGACGACCCCTATTCCGGGTCGAAATCGGCGGCGGAGATGATCGTGCGGATCTATCGCGAAAGCTTCGGCCTTCCCGTCGTTTCGGCGCGCGCCGGCAATGTGGTCGGCGGCGGTGATTTCGCGGCCGAGCGGCTGCTGCCGGACGCCTGGCGCGCCTTCTCAGGCGACCAGACCCTGACGCTCCGCCAGCCGCAGGCGACCCGGCCCTGGAGCCACGTGCTCGACATCGTCGAAGGCTATCTGCTCTATGCCGAGGCGGTGTTCGCCGACCGCGCCGACCTGCCGGCCGCGCTCAACTTCGGCCCCGCCCCCGACGCGCCGGCGCTCACGGCGCTGGAGACCACCAAAATCTTCGCCGCGGCCTTGGGGCGGCCGCTCGACTGGCGCCAGGACCCCACGCCCTTCGCCGAAAAGACCCAGCTCGCCATCGATTCGCGCGCGGCGCGCGCGGCCCTGGGCTGGAGCGAGCGGTTCGCCGGCGCCGAGGCGGTGAAGGCCACGGCGGCCTGGTACGCCGCCTTCGCCGACGGCACCGATCCGGCGGCGCTTTCGCGGGCCCTGGCGCGCTACCAGATCAGCCCTGCGGCCGCCTCATGATCTGCCGTTCCTGTCACGCCGAGCTTGGCGCGCCTGTTCTCGACCTCGGTAACAGCCCGATCTCCAACGCGTTTCGGCGGATCGACGACCCCGCCCCCGATGCGCTCTATCCCTTGCGGCTGTTCGTCTGTCCGCGCTGTTTCCTGGCCCAGGTCGAGGACGTGGTCGCGCGCGAAAGCCATTTCAACGATGACTATGCCTATCGCTCGTCCGCCTCGTCGGACTGGCGCGCGCATGTCGAGGCCTATGCCCGGCGCATGATCGGCGACCTGAAGCTCAAGCCCGGCCAGGTCATGGTCGAGGTGGGCAGCAATGACGGGGCACTCTCCGGCGCCTTCGCCGCCGCCGGGATCCGCGCCATCGGCATCGATCCCGCCGGAAACGCCGCCGAGGACGCCGCGAGGAAGGGCGTCGAAACGGTGGTCGGATTTTTCGGCGCGGCCCTGGCAGAACGGCTGGCCGACGAAGGCGTCGTCGCCGACCTGATGGCCGCCAACAACGTGCTGGCTCATGTGCCCGACCTGAACGACTTCGTCGCCGGCTTTGCGCGGCTGCTGGCGCCGGAAGGCCTGGTGACCTTCGAGTTCCCGCTGGCCTCCGAGCTGCTCGCCCAGGGACTCTACGACACCATCTATCACGAGCACTATTCCTACCTGTCGCTCACGGCGCTTGGCCCCCTCTTCGCCCGGCACGGGCTGGAGATGGTCGATGTTGAACGCCTGCCTACCCACGGCGGCAGCGTGCGCCTGCATGTGCGCCGCCAGGGCGTGACCGCGGCCACCGCCGCGGTCAGAGCGCTGGAAGCCGAAGAGCGCGCGCAGGGGCTGGCCGATCTGGCCGGCTACCGGGGCCTGGCCGCCAAGGTGAGCGCGCATCGGGAGGCCTTGCGCGCCTTCCTGGGCGGGCTGAAGGCGCGGGGGTTGACCATCGCCGGCTACGCCGCACCGGCCAAGGCAACGACGCTGCTGAACTATTGCGCCATCGGGACCGAGACGCTCGACTACGTCGTCGACCAGGCCGCGACCAAGCAGGAGCGGCGGATTCCTGGCGTCGGCGTGCCCATATTCGCGCCCGCGCATATGGCCGAGGCGCCGCCGGACGTGGTGCTGATCCTGGCCTGGAATATCGCCGGCGAGATCGCCCGCCAGCTCCAGCCGCTGGTCGATCGCGGCGTGCGGCTGGCCACGCCGATGCCGACGCCGGGGTTCCTGCCGTGAAGCTGGAGCCGCTGGAGCTTGAAGGCGCCTATCGGCTGACGCCTAAGCGCCGGGGCGACGAGCGTGGTCATCTGGAACGCCTCTTCTGCCGCGAAACCTTTCGCGAGCTGGGCCTGAAGGACTGTTCGGAGCAGATCTCCGAGGTGGTCAACACCCAGGCCGGCACCCTGCGCGGTCTGCATTTCCAGCGCGCCCCGCACGGCGAGACCAAGCTGATCCGGGTGACCAGGGGCGTCCTCTTCGATGTCCTGGTCGACGTGCGGCCGGCCTCGCCCACCTACGGTCGCTGGCAGGGCTTCGAGCTGTCCGCCGGCGACAACTGCCTGATCTATGCGCCCGCCGGCCTGGCCCACGGCTATCTGACGCTGAGCGACGACAGCGCCATGATCTATTTCATCGACATGGCCTACGCCCCCGACCAGGCCGCCGGCGTCCACTATGCCGATCCCGCCCTGGCCATCGCCTGGCCGGGCGAGCCCAAGGTGATCAACGACCGCGACCTTGCCTGGCCGCACCTGGCGGATCTCGCGGCATGAACGGGCGCGTCCTGGTCACCGGGGCGTCCGGCTTCATCGGCAAGCCGCTCGTGCTTGCGTTGGTCGATCAAGGATGGACCGTGGTCGCCGCCTCGCGGACCCGGCCCGATCGGGACCCAGGGGTGGCCGACTGGATCGAAACCGATCTTCTGACCGACGATCCGCGCCGACTGACCGAAGCCGCGCGCGCCGAGGTGCTGATCCATGTCGCCTGGATCGCGACGCCCGGCGTCTATGGTCATAGCCTTGAGAATCTTGACTGGCTGCGCGCCAGCGCCGCGCTATCGGCGGC
>CALAEG010000448.1 GCA_937890965.1 uncultured Caulobacteraceae bacterium
CGGCTGGACGATGGGGCAGTTGCGCTGGGGGGCGCCGTCGCTGGCGTCGCTCGACGACCAGCCGTGGGCTGCGGCCGGAAGCGCCGCCAGGCTGAGCGCTGCACAGCAGGCTGAAAGAATCGGAACGCGCATGGGTGTTCAGGCCTCGCCGAAATGGGTCTTTAGGCCATATTAACCATTCGCTCGCGCCGCGAACCCGGATTCTACCAGCAAGAGAACTATCCGCTCCCGACCAGACCCTTGCGCGGGCGGATGCGCCTGACTAAGCCTCGCGCCGGAACGGGTTTTGGCGGGAGGATCGCTTGGCGGTCGAAGCGGTGATCTGGGATTTCGGCGGCGTCTTCACCACCTCGCCCTTCGAGGCGTTCAACCGTTATGAGGCCAAACGCGGCCTGCCCAAGGACCTGATCCGCGGCATCAACGCCGCCAACCCGCACGAAAACGCCTGGGCGCTGTTCGAGCGCGCCGAGATCGACTCAGCGGGGTTCGATGTGAAGTTCGCCGAAGAGGCCGCCGCCCTCGGCCACGAGGTGCGCGGCGCCGAGGTGCTGCCGCTGCTCTCCGGCGACGTCCGCCCGCGCATGGTCGAGGCGCTGCGCATCTGCAAGGCGCATTTCAAGGTCGGCTGCATCACCAACAACATGGCCAGCGCCGGGCGCGGGCCCGGCATGGCCGCCAATGCCGAGGGCGCCAGCCGCGTCGTCGGCATCATGGAGCTGTTCGACGCGGTGGTGGAAAGCTCCAAGGTCGGCGTGCGCAAGCCCGACCCGCGCATCTACCAGATGATGTGCGAACTGCTGGCCGTGGAGCCGGCGGCCTGCATCTATCTCGACGACCTGGGCGTTAACTGCAAACCCGCCGCCCAGCTGGGCATGGTCGCGATCAAGGTCGAGACCGAAGCCCAGGCGCTGGATGCTCTGGCCAAGGCCACGGGACTGGAGTTCTGACCATGGCGAAGCCCGCGAAGATCCCCGTCGCCGAGGCCCTGAAAGACCTGACCGGGTGGACGGCCGTGCAAGGCCGCGAGGCGATCGCCAAGAGTTTCAAGTTCGCCGATTTCAACGCGGCCTTCGCCTTTATGACGCAAGTGGCCCTCTCGGCATCGCGGCTCGACCACCATCCGGAATGGTCGAACGTCTACAACAGGGTCGAGGTGCTGCTGACCACCCACGATGCCGGGGGCGTCACGGCCAACGATGTCGAACTCGCCAAGATCATGGACGCCGCGGCTGGGGCCTAGTTCACCAGCATGGCGCCCAACAGCAGGTGCGCGCCAGGCTGGCCAAGCACCCGGTCGGTCTCCTTCTGCAGCGCCATCGACAGATAGTCCGGATTGGGTGGCTCGCCGGGCCCCAGCGACCAGACGTAGGACTGCAAGAGCTGCACATAGGCCGCGCGCAGCCTGGGCTCCGACAGATTGACCCGCGCGCGCAAGGCTCCGTTCGGCACGTCCACCCCCGCCTCCACCGTCAGCACGCCGCGATGGCCGTCCGAGCGAAAGATGGTCGCGGTCAGGGTCGGGAACTGGATGTAGGTGATTCCGCCGCCCTTCTTCTTCTGCGCCCCACCCTGGGCCCGCGCCATGGACGGGACGAGGAGGGCGGGGAGAGCCATGACGGCGAGCAGGCGGCGACGGTTAAGCATGGCCGATCTTCGCCCAATCCCGTTGACGCGGGCTTTACGACTGCGGCCAAACCGCGGCGGCCCGATGAACCGGAGCTGAGCCGTCGGGTTCAGGAGCAATTCAGCGCCAAAAGACCAGTATCGCGCTTGAGTTCGGACAGACGCCCACATGGTGTGGCCCGCCCCCGAACCCATCGGTTCAAAGGACTAGCATCATCATGAACAGCAAGATCAAAACCCTGATCGCCGCGGCCAGCCTGGTCTTCGCCATCGGCGGCGCCGCCTCCAGCGCCTCGGCCGCCACGGTCTGGCAGACCCACAACGATCATCGCGTCGTGGTCGCCCCGCGCTTCGAGCACCAGAACCTGCGCATCCGCGAAGAGATGCGCCTGCGCGAGCTGAACCTGGCCCGGATCCACCGGCTGCACGTCGCGGCGCATCGCGCCCGCTTCGATCACCGCTTCAGCCACCGCATCGGCTAAGACCGGCGCTCTTGACGGCCTCTCCGCCGCGCCTAGGCTGCAAAGCCAGCCGCAGGCCGGGGAGGCCGTCATCATGCTCAGATCGAGCTTCGCGTTTGTCGCAATCGCTACGGCCCTCGCCGGGACAGCCGCCAACGCGGCCATGCCGACCCATGTGGGTCAGTGCCTGACCACAACCATCAGCGAAATGAGCAGCCGGCTCGAGGGCGATCCCTCCAGCGGCAGCGCTGTCGTCTACGCCAACGACGCCTCGCAGGTGTCCTATGACGTCGAGCCCGCTGTGCGCGGCTGGCGCGCCGGCGATCGGGTGACCATGTGTCTGGTCAAGCTGCCGACCGGCTGCCCGCCCGGCGACACGCGCGGCTCCGTCTACAAGGTGACCAACCCCCGCGCTGGAACCAGCTGGACCGAAGCCGACTCCGCCCACAGCTGCGGCGGCGCCTGAGCCTATCGGAACCGCTCGATCAGCTCGCCGAGCCAGGCCCTTGGGGCTTCCTGACGGGCGAGCGGCGTCGCGCCGTGGCGCACGACCACCATGTCGAGATCGGGGACCACCACGGTGTACTGGCCGTCGAACCCGTTGGCGGAAAACGAACCCGGTCCGCCAAGGCCCAGCCACCAATGGGCGCCGTAGGGGCCATCCTCCGTCGGCTGCTGCCAGGTCGGGGTGCGGGCGTAGTCGACCCAGCCCGACGGCAGGATCCGCCGGCCTTCCCACACCCCGTCCCTGAGATAGAGCAGGCCGAAACGGGCGAAGTCGCGGGCGGTGCAAAAACAGTAGGACGAGCCGATGAAGGTCCCCGCCGCGTCGAACTTCGGCGTGGCGCTGGTCATGCCCAGAGACTCGAATAATCGCGCGCGCATGAAGGCTTCGAAATCGGGGCCGAAGGCGTCCATGGCCCGGGCCACGCAGCGGCTGACGATGTTGCTGGTCCCGCTCGAATAGGACCAGAAGCCGCCCGGCGCATGCGCCAGGGGCTTGCGAGCGGCATAGTGGGCGACATTGTCCTTGCCCTCGCCGAACAGCATGGCGATCACATCCGACGGATGGTCGGGCTCATAGTCTTCGACGAAGGCCAGGCCGCTGGACATGCGCAGCAACAGATCGAGCGTGATCGCGCCGCGCGGGTCACTGGCGCCGGCCCATTCGGGAACGTCGGCGGGGGCCATGATATCGATCCTGCCGTCGCCGACCGCGATCCCCGCCAGGGCCTGGGTGATGCTCTTGGCCTTCGACCAGGAGGGATAGGTCTGTTCCGGCCCAAAGCCGTCGGCATAGCGTTCGAGCAACAGCCGCCCGCCCTGGATGATGACCAGGGCGTGGGTCTGGCCGAGATCGGGCAGGGCCTCGGGGCTGAAGGCATAGTCGACCGCCTGGCGGACGCGGCCGGCCGAGGGGCCGGGAAGCGCGCCTTGCGGCCAGGCCGTGGTCGGCCAGGCGACGCCGGCGGGCTGCGGCGGCAGGCCGATCAGGCTCATGCGGTCTGGGCGGACAGGCTGGGCGCCTCGCCTGGCGTCGGCATCAGGACCGAGGGCTTGACCGGTTCGCCCGTGGCCTTGGCGATCAGCTCGCAGGTGCGGGTCTCGATAGCCGTCTCCAGCCTGGCCATGAACTCGCGCCGATCGAGGCCGGTCGGGATGGGGGCGAGGAACTCCACCGTCGCGGTTCCGGGCGTCTTCTTGAAGTCCTGCTGGCGCCAGAACAGGCCGAGATTGGTCGCCACCGGCACCACCGGCATGTTGAAGTCGCGATACATGTGGAAGACGCCGGTGCGATAGCGGAAGTGCTCCCCCGGCCTGGCCAGATGGCCTTCGGGATAGATCAGGATGCGCTTTCCCTCGCGGTGCGCGGCGGCGGCGCTGTCGGCCAGCGCCCGGCGCGACTCCGGCCCGCCGCAGCTGTCGACCACGATGGCGCCCAGCTTGCGCAGGATTCCGCGCAGCAGCGGGATGTGCTCCAGGTGGTCGCCGGTGACGAAGGCGACCTTGTCGACGTTGGCGAACATCACGAAGCCGTCGCCCCAGGAGTGGTGCTTGGCCGCCAGAATGAACGCCCCCGCCGGCAGGCGCTCGCGCCCGGCCAGATCGATCTTGATGCCCGCGAACAAGCGCAGCGCCCAGAGCATGCGGTGGCTGTAGAAGCGCACGACCGCCTGCACCGCCCCGGGCCCCGGAAGCAGCGAGGCCAGGGCCGCCAGCAGCACGTAGAAACCGGACAGGGTCCAGTAGGCGATACTGAAGAAAAAGCTGCGCATGCTCTCAAGGGTCCCCCGGCCGGCACTATGGCGGGCAGCCCTTGGGATTCAACCGCCAAGTTCGCCAAGCACACCAAGAAGAGCGCCGGCCAGCGCAGGCCCCTTGGTGGCCTTCGTGTGCTTGGTGGTCAATTCAGACATGAGCCGCGCGCGCGGATGCGTCTTCGAGGATTCAACCACGAAAAGCACGAAAAGCACCAACGGGGGCGGTCAGGCCAAGCCACGGCATCGAATGCTGGCTTCGAGGCGAAGCCTCACGTTCGTGCTGTTCGTGTTTTTCGTGGTTCAAATCTTCCTTGGCCTGAGCTGCAGACACAAAGAAGCGGGCCGGTCTTGCGACCGGCCCGCGCCTTGAGTGCTTAGCTGCCGTCCCGATCGTTAGAAGTTGATCGAGATGGTCGAGCGGCGGTTGAGCGGTTCCTTGACGCCATCGGGGGTCTGGACGGCGAGATCGGTCTTGCCCTTCCAGTCGACCTTCAGGACGGTCTGGTTGACGCCCTGGCCGA
>CALAEG010000449.1 GCA_937890965.1 uncultured Caulobacteraceae bacterium
GCTGCCGAAGCCGCACCGGCGGAAGCGGTCGTCGCGGAAGCCGCGCGCGCCGAGGAAGCCGCCGTAGAAGACGCCGCCGAGACCGCGCCCGAAGCGGCGGAAGACACGGCCGCCGAAGCCGAAGAGCCGGCGGCCGAGTAGCTCCGATCTTCCCGCGCCCTCACTTGCCCGCTCGGAACCCTCGCCCCGCCCCGCGGGGAGAGGGCCGGGTGAGGCGGTGAGTTCGCCCCGCCTGATCCTGATGGGCCGCGTCGCCGGCGCGTTCGGCGTGCGCGGCGAGCTGCGAATCACGACCTTCTCGGCCGACCCGCTGTCGCTGCTGACCTATCGCGAGCTGAAGGGCGAGGACGGCTCGCCCGCCCTCACCCTGACCGCCGGCCGCGCCGCCAAGGGTGGCATCGTCGCCCGGGCGCGCGAGGTCGAGACCCGCGACCAGGCCGAGGCGATCCGCGGGCTTCGGCTCTATATCGCCCGCGAGGACCTGGCCCCGCCGGAGGAGGACGAGTTCTATCTCGCCGACCTGATCGGGCTGGAGGCGCGCGATCTGGCCGGCGCGGTGGTCGGCAAGGTCAAGACGGTGGAGAATTTCGGCGCCGGCGATCTGGTCGAGATCGCGCCGGCGGCCGGCGGCCCAACCTTCTGGCTGCCCTTCACCCGCGCGGCGGTTCCCGAAGTGCGCCTGGCCGATGGGTGGATCGCCATCGACCCACCGACGGAAATCGTCGGCGACGAAGCTTCCTAGATCAAACGTGATCGATTCCTAAGAGGTAGAGCGGGTTGCGGGCGGAAAACCGCTTCGCACTTTTCCTAGGGCCCGCTCTAGGCCGGCTTCCGCCGCCGGATCAGCCCTTCCTGGGCGATCGAGGCGACCAGCACGCCGCTTTCGCTGAACACCTGGCCGCGCACAAAGCCGCGCGCGCCCGAGGCGCTCGGGCTTTCCTGGGCGTAAAGGTGCCAGTTGTTGAAGTCGCACGGCCGGTGAAACCAGAGGGCGTGGTCCAGGCTGGCCACCTGCAGGCCGCTGGTCTGCCAGATCACCCCATGCGGTCGCATCGAGGTCTCCAGAAGGCCCATGTCCGACGCATAGGCCAGGATGGCCTGATGCAGGTGCTGGTCAGGTCCGATCTCGGCGCGGGCGCGCATCCAGATATTGCTGATGGGCGGCGCGGTTTCGTCAGGCTCGCGGGGATTGACCGGCCGCTGCTCGATCGGACGCGGACGTCCCATCATGCGCTGAGCCTCGGCCGGCATCTTATCCAGCATGACCCGGTACTGCTCAAAGGCGTCCGGCAGCTTGTCGGGCTGCGGAACCTCCGGCATGGCCGACTGGTGCTCGAAGCCGTCCTCGGCCACCTGGAAGGAGGCGGCCAGGTTGAAGATCTGCTGGCCGTGCTGGATGGCCGTCACCCGCCGGGTGGTGAAGCTGGATCCGTCGCGCGAGCGGTCGACATCGTAGAGGATGGGGATGTTCGGATCGCCCGGCCGGATGAAATAGCAGTGCAGCGAGTGGCAGATGCGATCCTCGACCGTCTCATAGGCCGCCATCAGCGCCTGGGCGATCACGTGGCCGCCGAAGATGCGCGGCCCGTCGCGGCCGGAGGTCATGCCTCGAAACAGGTTCACCTCGATCGGGTCGAGCGCCAGGGTTTCGACCAGGTTCTCGACCTCAGCCTCGATCTGACTGTCGTTTTCAGGGTTTTCCATGGCGCTGGTTTAGCCGGCTTTGTGCGCTGCAAAAAGACGTCGCGGCGCGCGAATGGGCGCGAGATCGGCTAGGATCGCGGCTCCCTGTCGCTCTAACCCGCCGCCCATGCCCTTCACCGCCACCGTGCTCACCATGTTTCCCGAGGCCTTTCCCGGCCCGCTCGGCGTTTCGCTGATCGGCTCGGCCTGGCGCGAGCGGGGGCTGTGGCGGCTTGAAACAGTGGACATTCGCGACTTTTCCTTAGATAAGCGCGGCTTCCTGGACGACACCCCCGCGGGTGGCGGACCGGGGCAGGTGATGCGGGCGGACGTCGTCGCGGCTGCGCTGGACAGCGTGGAACGGGATGGGCGGCCGCTTTTGTATATGAGCGCCCGGGGCAGGCCCCTGACCCAGGCGCGGGTTGCCGACTGGTCGAAGGGCGCGGGGCTTGTCCTGCTCTGCGGCCGGTTCGAGGGGGTGGACCAGCGCGTGATCGACGCGCGCGGGTTCGAGGAGATCGCCGTCGGCGATGCGGTGCTCGCCGGTGGCGAAGCCGCCGCGCTGGTGGTGATCGAGGCCTGCGTTCGGCTGGCGCCCGGGGTTCTGGGACAGCCGGAAAGCCTGGCCGAGGAGAGTTTTGAAGACGGGCTTTTGGAGCATCCGCAGTACACGCGCCCGCGGAGCTTCGAAGGCCTGGAGATTCCGGAGGTCCTGCTCTCCGGCCACCACAATCGGGTGGCCGACTGGCGCAAAAACCTTCGCGAAGAGACGACGCGGGAGCGGCGGCCGGACCTCTGGGCGGCGCATCTCGCCAAACAACAGGCAAAGGGCGATTAAGCCCAGGAGACTTCGAGATGAACACGATCCAAGAGCTCGAGAAGGCCGAGGCCGACCGCCTCATCGCCCTTCGCAAGGTCCCGGCCTTCCAGCCCGGCGACACCGTGCGGGTGAACGTCCGCATCAAGGAAGGCGAGCGCGAGCGCGTGCAGGCCTATGAAGGCGTCTGCATCGGCCGCGCCGGCCACGGGCTGCAGGAGAGCTTCACCGTGCGCAAGATCTCCTTCGGCGAGGGCGTCGAGCGGGTCTTCCCGGTGCTGTCGCCAATGATCGAGTCCATCGAGGTCAAGCGCCGCGGCGCCGTGCGCCGCGCCAAGCTCTATTATCTGCGCGACCGGCGCGGCAAGTCGGCGCGTATCGCCG
>CALAEG010000450.1 GCA_937890965.1 uncultured Caulobacteraceae bacterium
GTCCTGCCGGATAGCGTGCTAGCGAGCATGCCGGACTGGTTGCCGCACCAGAGGCTGAACCTCGGCCTCGACCTGCAGGGCGGCTCCTATCTGCAGCTCGAAATGGACACCAATGCGCTGAAGACCGAGCGGCTGACCAATCTGGTCGAGGACGTGCGCCGGACCCTGCGCGACGCGCCGATCGACTTCTCCGCCCTCGGCATGGCCAATGGCGTGGTCTCCGTCCGGATCAATGATCCGGCCCAGGTTCAGAACGCGCTGACGGCCCTGCAGAAGCTCAACCAGACGGTCGCGACCGGCGTGCAGGAACTGAAAATCACCACCGGGCCCGATCAGCGCATCCTGCTCGGCGTCTCCGACCAGGCCCTGACCGCCGAGACGGTCAAGGCGGTCGACCAGGACATCGAGATCGTGCGCCGGCGCATTGACGCGCTCGGCACCAAGGAGCCCTCGATCGTGCGCCAGGGCGCCGACCGTATCGTGGTCGAAGCGCCCGGCGAGAGCGATCCAGAGCGGCTGAAAGAGGTGATCGGCAAGACCGCCAAGCTCAGCTTCCAGATGGTCGACGACAGTGTACCGCCGGCCGAGGCCGCCGCCGGCCACGTGCCGCCCGACGCCATGCTGCTGCCCAATGACGAGGGCGGCTCGCTGCTGGTCAAGCGGCTGGAGATCGTCTCCGGCGAAATGCTCACCGGCGCCACCCAGGGCTACGACCAGAACGGCCGCCCCGACATCAACATGCGCTTCAACGGCCAGGGCGCGCAGCGCTTCGGCGACGCCACCTCGCAGAATATCGGCAAGCGCTTCGCCATCGTACTCGACAACCGGATCATCTCCGCGCCGGTGATCCAGGGCGCCATTACCGGCGGCTCCGGCGAGATCACCGGCAACTTCACCGTCGAGACCGCCAGCAATCTGGCCCTGCTGCTCCGCTCAGGCGCGTTGGCCGCGCCGCTGACGGTGATTGAACAGCGCACCGTCGGCGCCGAGCTGGGCGCCGACTCGGTGCGCGCCGGCGAACTGGCGGGCATCATCGGGCTTGTCCTGGTGGTGACGTTCATGATGCTCGCCTATGGCGGGGTGTTCGGCGGCGTCGCCATGGTCGGCCTAATCATCAACATGCTGATGGTCGTGGCCCTGATGACCGTGGGCGGCGCGGCCCTGACCCTGCCTGGCATCGCCGGCCTGATCCTGACCATCGCCGTGGCCGTCGACGCCAATGTGCTGATCTACGAGCGCATCCGGGACGAGGAGCGGGCGGGGCGAAAACCGGCCCTGGCCATCGACACCGGGTTCACCCGGGCGCGGGTCTCGATCCTCGACGCCAATATCACCACCCTGATCGCGGCGCTGATCCTGTTCGAGTTCGGCGCCGGGCCCGTCCGCGGCTTCGCCTGGACCCTTTCCATCGGGGTCATGACCTCGGTGTTCACCGCCCTTTTCATCACGCGCCTGCTGATCGTGCTCTGGTATCGGACCAGCCGATCCAAGCAGCTGCCGATCTGAGGGGAAGGACAAGCTCATGCGTTGGCCGC
Source organism: uncultured Caulobacteraceae bacterium (assembly GCA_937890965.1). GTDB lineage: Bacteria > Pseudomonadota > Alphaproteobacteria > Caulobacterales > Caulobacteraceae > Poindextera. The sequence continues at coordinate 1,536 of CALAEG010000450.1, forward strand.
TGATCCGCCTGCTTCCCAGGGAAACCCACTTCCGCTTCGTCCGCTATGCACCCTATGCGGCGGTGATCTCGGCGATCCTGGTCCTGGTCTCCTGTGGCTCCTTCGTCCTCAATGGCCTGAACTTCGGCACCGACTTCCGGGGCGGCACCCAGATCGAGATTCAGACGCCAGGGCCGGCCCCGCTCGCCCAGCTGCGTGAAGCCCTGGCCAAGATGGGCACCAAGGACCCGGCGGTGCAGGGCTTCGGCGGGCCGAGCGCCGCGGCGCTGCGCTTCGAGCCGGCGGCGGGCGTCAACCCGGCCGACGCGGTGGCCAAGGTCGAGGCCCAGATCAAGGCGCAGTTCCCCGGCACCAAGATCACCGGCGAGGACGTGCTGGGAGCCAAGGTCTCCGGCGAGCTGTTCCGCTCGGGCCTGCTGGCGCTCGGCGTCGCCGTTGGCCTGATGATGGTCTATATCTGGTTCCGGTTTCAGCTGCAGTTCGGCCTGGGCGCGGTGATCGCCCTGGTCCACGACATCGTCCTGACCATGGGCGCGCTGTCTCTGCTGCACATCGAGTTCAACATGCCCTCGATCGCGGCGCTTTTGACCGTTATCGGCTATTCGATGAACGAGAAGGTCATCTCCTTCGACCGGCTGCGCGAAAACCTGCGCAAGCACCGCAGCATGCCGCTGGCCGACATCATCAACCTGTCGGAAAACGAGCGGTTGTCGCGCACCCTGATCACCGGCTCGACGGCGCTCTTGGCGCTGAGCGGCATGCTCTTCCTGGGCGGCCCGACCATATTCCCGGTGGTGTTCGCCATGGTGTTTGGCATCGTCGTCGGCACCTATTCCTCGATCTACGTCGCCCTGCCGGTGATCCTGCTTTGGGGCGTCAACCGCAGCGACGAGGAGGCCCAGCCGATCCGCCCGGCCAACGCGCGGCCGTAAGCGGTTCTGAAAGACTTCTGATTGTAGACTCGACCTCGGTGGAGGGGTCGAGGTTTGAAGGTCAATTTCACGCTGGCTATCGCGTTGACGATCGCCGTCGCCGGCTTCGTCGGCGGTGCGGGAACGGTCGCGGCCGCGGACCCACCCGCGATCGGCCCCGCCCAATTGGCGCGCGAGATCGAGAGCCGCGCCGACAAGACCAGCTTCGCTGATCTGGAGCGCTTCGGGGAGGCGGCTGGTCGAAGCCCCAGCCAGGAGTCCCTCGGCCGGCTGCAACATGTGGCCTGGGTGCTGCTCAATCAGTCCGAATTCGATCGTTTCAACCACTGGAACGATCTGCTCGGCCGACAGGCGGCTCGCCTTGGCGACAAGCGCTATCTCGCCATGGCGCGGATCAATGCGCTCAAGGCCCGCTACGACGCTGGCGACGTGTCCACGCATGCGGAAATTTCGCGGATTTCCGAAACCGAGCCGGACTGGTTCGCGCGCATCCACGCGGCAAGCGTCGAGGCCACCATGCTGATCGAGGAGGACCAGACCGGCGCCGCGCTCAAGCGACTGTCCGACGCGGAAGTCCTGATTCCCAAGGGCGACCCGGCCGCCGGCGCCGCTGAGTCCGACATCTGGGAGACGATCGGTCTGGGGCTGATGCAGCTCGACGATCTGCAAGGCAGCGCCCAGGCCTTTCAGCGCGCCGACTTCGAATTCGCCGATCCCGCCTATCCGAGGCCGGACTTCGACGGCGTCTACAACATGGCGCACATGGCCATCCAGCTGGGCGATCGAGACCTGGCCGAGGAGCTGGCCGCCGTGCACCATCGACTGGCGACGCGTTCGGACCTGCCTCACCTGGGCGTCTGGGACCAGAACCTCTGCGCCATGGTCGCGGACGGTTTCCGAGGCCCGAAAGACGTCATGAACTGTCTGAAGGGGTTGGATAGCCAGCTCACCGGCGCGGATTTCCTGGCGCCCGACCTGCTGCCCTTGCGGGCCATCGCCGAGGCCCGGTTGGGCGATCTGGGCCAGGCGCGGGCGGACCTTGCGCGCATGCGGACGCTGATGGCGTCCCACAGGCTGCAGGCCTCGGGGCTTGAGCGTGAGCCGCAGGTCGCCGCCGAGATTCTGATGGCCGAGGGCAAGGGGGCCGAGGCGTTCGCGGCCTTCCGCGCCTATGACCAGCAGCACGCCATCGCCTCGGCGCGCCGGTTCAACATCGGCGTCCACCAGCTCACCGGCCAGCTGCGCAACCAGTTGGAAACCTCGCGCAAGGACACCGACCTGCAGTTCGATGTGACCCGGTCCCAGCGCTGGATGCTCGCCGTCGCCGGCCTCTTCGTCATCTGCGCCGCCGCGGTGCTTGTCTGGCAGCGTCGGGTGGCGTTGCGTCTTCGCGCGGCGCGGGTGAAGGCGGACTCGGCCAATCGCTCGAAAAGCGAGTTCCTCGCCAATATGAGCCATGAGATCCGCACGCCGCTGAACGGCGTCGTCGGCGTCGCCGAGCTGCTGGCCGCGGCCAATCTGCCGAAGCGCGAGCACGATATGGTGGAGATCATCCGCAGCTCGGGCCAGTCGCTGGAACGTCTGCTTTCCGACGTGCTCGACCTGGCGCGGGTGGAGGCGGGCCAGTTGACCATCGAGACCGCGCCCTTCCATGCCGGCGATCTGGTTCGATCGGTGGCGGGGCTGGCGCGACTGCGGGCGGATGAAAAGAGCCTGAGCCTGAACGTCGACATCGCGCCGGAACTCGAAGCCTGGTTCCTCGGCGATGCGACCCGGGTGCGGCAGATCCTGACCAACCTGGTGAGCAATGCGGTGAAATTCACCGCCGCTGGCGCGGTGACCATCACCGCCCAGGCGCCGAGCGACCAGAACCTGCGCTTCGTCGTGACCGACACCGGCGTCGGATTCGATGCTGTGGCCAAGGCGCGGCTTTTCGCCCGGTTCCAGCAGGCCGACGGCTCGATCACCCGCCGGTTCGGCGGCAGTGGCCTTGGTCTGGCGATCTCGCGCCAGCTGGCCTCGCTGATGGGCGGCGAGCTCGATTGCGAGAGCGAGCCCGGCAAGGGATCCAGCTTCTGGTTCGCCGCGCCGTTCGATCGCGCCCTCGGACCGGCCGAAGACGCGGCCGCCGCCGCAGCCCTGCACCCGGATCGTTCGGTTCGCGTCCTCGTCGCCGACGACCACGCCACCAACCAGACGGTCATCCGGATGATGCTCGACCAGTTCGGCGTCGATGTGGTTCTGGTCGATAACGGCGCCGAGGCCGTAGAGCGGCTTGAACGCGAGACGTTCGACCTGGTGTTCATGGACATGCAGATGCCGGTCATGGACGGCCTGGAGGCGACGCGCGCGATCCGCAAGGCCGAGCGGGTCACTGGGCGGCGGCGAACGCCCGTGATCATGCTCAGCGCCAACGCGCTTCCCGAACACATCGAGGCGAGCCGCTTGGCCGGGGCGGACGGTCACGTTTCCAAGCCGGTCACCGCAGCCAGCCTGCTGGCGGCGCTCAACACCGCTCTTGAGAGCGGCGAGGCCGGCCGCGACGCCGCTTAGTTTCCCTTCTCCCCTTGCGGGAGAAGGTGGCGGCGAAGCCGACGGATGAGGGGGCG
>CALAEG010000451.1 GCA_937890965.1 uncultured Caulobacteraceae bacterium
GGTCCTTGCGCATCCAGTCCCCAGCAAAGCCGAAATCGAACTCGCTAGCGGTCATGGTCTTCCAGCGGTTGTCCATCTGCCAGGACTGCGCCGCGCCCTTGGAGATGGCTTCGTAGACCGCCTCGGCGTCCAGCCCGGCGCGGGCGGTGAAGTGGGCCGCCTCGGCCAGGCCCTGCACCAGGCCGGCTATGGCGATCTGGTTGACCATCTTGCAGAGTTGGCCCGAGCCCGGGCCGCCGATGCGTCGGATCGCCTTGGCATAGGCGGTCATGATCGGCTCGGCGCGGGCGAAGGCCTCCTCGTCCCCGCCGGCCATGACGCTGAGCGTCCCGGCCTGGGCCCCCGTCTGGCCGCCTGAGACCGGCGCATCGACGAACGCCAGGCCCCGCTCGCGCGCCTGCACGGCCGAGTCCCGCGCCAGCCTGGCCGAGATGGTGGTGTGGTCGATGATCAGGCCGCCCTGCGGCATGTTGGGCAGGATCTGAGTCAGGCACTGTAGCAGGTCGTGGTCGTTGCCGACGCAAAGGGCCACGGCCTCGCGGTCGGTGACCGCCAGGGCCGCCGACTCCACCGCCTCGCCGCCGAATTCGGCCACCCAGGTCCGGGCCTTTTCCGGGCTGCGGTTGAAGACCCGCATATCGTGTCCGGCGGCGGCCAGGTGGCCCGCCATCGGGTAGCCCATGACTCCCAGACCGATAAAAGCGATCCGCATGCTTAAGCCTCCCTTACCCGGCAACCGCATCTTAACGCGGACACGCCACGGTGAAGCATAGGAATCGGCCGTATGTCGGGGTGAAATATGTCGGTCAGCGACCGGCCCATCATGGTCAAGAAGATCAAGAAGGTCATCGAGGGCGGCCACCACGGCGGCGCCTGGAAGGTGGCCTATGCCGACTTTGTGACCGCCATGATGGCCTTCTTCCTGCTGATGTGGCTGATCAACACCACCAGCCCGCAGCAGAAACGCGGCATCGCCGACTATTTCGCCCCGGCCAGCGTTTCCCAGTCAACCTCGGGTTCGGGCGGCATCCTGGCCGGCACGGCGCTAGGCGACGCCGGCGTCAAGTCGAACGGCTCGGCCTCGGTGATCGAAAACCTGGCGCCGGAAGCCCCGCCCAATGCCGACAATTCCGGCCAGAACAGCAACCGGGTGGGCGCGACCCCGCTCGACACCGCCAGCGAACAGGCCCTGAAGTCCGAGCTGCAGGCCCGCGAACAGGCCTCGCTGCAGAGCGCCGCCGAATCGCTGAAACAGGCGATGCAGGACATGCCGGAGCTGGCCGAGCTCTCCAAGCAGGTGATGATCGACCAGACGCCCGAGGGCCTGCGCATCCAGCTGATCGACCAGGAAGGCCGGCCGATGTTCGATCCGGGCTCGGCCAAGCCCAATGACCGCGCCAAGATCCTGCTGCGCGCCGTGGCCAAGATCGCCGCGCGCCTGCCTAACCGCATCACCATTTCCGGCCACACCAGCGCCAATGCCGATGGCACCAAGTCGGGCGGCGACTGGCCGCTGTCGGCCAGCCGCGCCGACGCCTCACGGCAGATCATGCAGGATGCCGGCATCGACGCCGACCGGGTCTATCAGGTCTCCGGCAAGGCGGCGTCCGATCCGTTGTTCCCGGACGATCCTACCCTGCCCGGCAACCGACGCATCGCCATCGTGCTTTTGCGGGAATCGCCGGTGCTGCCGCCAAATCATTGATTTAACGCCGCTGCGGCGACGCGGCCCTTGCGGGCGGGCGCTGCATTTGTCCTAATCGGTCCGAAGAGACTCAAAGGGACTTGGACCTACGCACCGGTGACGCACCACTTTACCACTCGCCAGCTGCGGTTCTTCCTCACCGCGCCGTCGCCCTGCCCCTATTTGCCGGGCCGGCACGAGCGCAAGGTGTTCGCCCACCTGCCGCTGACCGAGGGCGCGGCGATCAATGACGCCCTGACCCAGGTCGGCTTTCGCCGGTCACAGAACATCGCCTACCGCCCGGCCTGCGACGGATGCGATTCCTGTGTCTCGGCGCGCATTCCGGTGGCCGGCTATCCATTTTCGCGCTCGGAGCGGCGCGTGCTCGACCGCAACGCCGACCTGACCCGCCATCTGGTCGAGGCCGAGGCGACGGTGGAGCAGTTCGAACTGTTGCGCCGCTACCTGCTCGCCCGCCACGCCGAGGGCGGCATGGCCGACATGACCTGGGCCGACTTTGTCGCCATGGTCGAGGACACCTCCGCCCGCACCCACCTGATCGAGTATCGCGCGGCCTCGAAGGATCGCGGCCCCGGCGACCTGATCGCGTGTGTGCTGGTCGACGTGCTCGCCGACGGCCTGTCGCTGGTCTACAGCTTCTACGCCCCGGAAATGGCCAAGCGCAGCCTGGGCTCCTTCATCATCCTCGACCACGTGACCCAGGCGGTGCAGGCCGACCTGCCGTACGTCTATCTGGGCTACTGGGTCTCCGGCAGCGCCAAGATGGCCTACAAGGCCCGCTTCAACCCCGTCGAAGTCCTCCGCCCCACTGGCTGGACCCTGATGGCGGCGCGAGATCGCGGCTGAAAAAATCGCTCCCCAGGCTGGGATGAGCGGATTTTAGTTTAACTCCAGGGCCCTTTGGGCGGCGCACCGGGGGGTGGCGGCGCCGAGGGCAAGTCCTCGTAGATCGATTCTGGCTCGGCGGAGGGTGATGGATCGCTCCAGGGGCCCGCCGCGGGCGCTGGCGCAGCGGCGGCCGGCGAGGATGCGTAGATCGGCTCGGGGTCGGTGACATGGCCGCCGGCATATTCCACCAGGGCGGCGATACGCTTTTCGATCGGCGGGTGGGTGGCGAAGAGGCCGAAGATCCCGGTCTCGTGGTTTTCCAGGAAGAGGCCCCTCACCTCTTCCGGGGCATCCAGGTGAGCGTGGCCGGAGACCTTCTGCAACGCCGAGATCATGGCGTCGGCGTTCTTGGTCAGCTCCACCGAGCCGGCGTCGGCGATGAATTCGCGCTTGCGGGAAATGGCCATGCGGATCACCACCGCCAGCAAGGCCGCGATCCCGGCCGCCGCCAGGCCGATCAGCACCAAGGCGCCGCCGCCGCGCCGTCCGCCTCCGCGGCCGCCGAACCACAGCGCCCGCGCCAGCACCTGGGCGACCAGGCTGATGATGCCGGCGAACACCGCCGCGATGATCATGGTGCGGACGTCGCGGTTGATGATGTGGGTCAGTTCATGGCCCAGCACCGCCTCCAGCTCGTCATGGTTCAACTGGTCGAGCAGGCCGCGGGTGACGGTGATGGAGAACTGGCCCTCGTGCAGGCCGCTGGCGAAGGCGTTGAGATCCGGGTTCTCGATGATGCGCAGGGTCGGCGTCTTCATCCCGCGCGAAATGCACAGATTTTCCAGCGTGTTGTAGAGTTGAGGATTGTCCTCGCGCTGGATCGGCCGCGCCCCGGTGGCCAGGTCGATGATCTTCTGGTTGGCGAAATAGGCGATGACGAACCAGATGAGAGCGACGGCGATGGCGATCGGCAGGCTCTGGACGCTGAGGACCAGGGCGTAGGCGAGCGGGTTGCCGCAGCCGGTGTCGTAGTCGCAAGGCTGGCGCACCACGCCGCTGCCCAGCAGCATCACTTCGATGCCGTAGAGCAGCAAGAACAGCAGGAACGGAAACCCCGCCAGCAGGAAGAGCGAGCGGGCGTTGTTGTTCCAGATATAGGTCTGAAGGCCGACGGCCTGCACGGGTAACGAGCCTTACGTAAACTTGACCTGCGGCGCCGTTTCGGCCGCGGTGCGGTCTTCGCCGAGGTCGAAGAAGGTGCGCGGCGCGAACCCCATGGGCGCGGCGATCAGCACGGCCGGGAACTGCTGGATGGCCGCGTTGAACTCGGAGACGGTGTTGTTGAAGAAGCGGCGCGCGGCGGCGAGCTTGTTTTCGATGTCGGTCAGCTCGTCCTGCAGCCGGATGAAGTTGGCGTTGGCCTTCAGGTCCGGATAGGCCTCCGACACCGCGAACAGTTGCCTGAGCGCGCCGGTGAGCGCGTTTTCCGCCTGCACCCGGTCCTGGACGTTCGTGGCGCCGGCGGCGGCGGCGCGCGCGGCGGTCACCGCCTCCAGCGTGCCGCTTTCGTGAGCGGCATAGCCCTTCACCGTCTCGACCAGGTTGGGCACCAGGTCCTGGCGCTGCTTCAGCTGCACGTCGATATCGGCGAAGGCCTGGTTGGCGTTCTGCCGCAAACCGACCAGCCGGTTGTAGGTGGTCATCAGCATGAGGCCGAGTACGACCAGGATGACGACGATGATGATCAGGGCGAGCATGGCTTTCCTCTAGGGACCGTCCCGCGCAAGAAATAGGCGAGTCCGGCCGCGGGCGCCAGTGACGGTGAAGCTAACCCTCCGGGCCGACCTGTGTTACGGCGTTGAAATGCGCCAATCCGGCGTCGGGGGAGCTATTCATGATCCGTGCGAACGTTGTCACGCTCGCCGTCTGTGCGGCGGCGCTCGTCGCCTGTTCGAAGCCGGCCGCCCAGTCTTCGGCGGCCAATGTCACCGCTGCGCCGGTCGCCTCGGCCGCGGCGCCGGCCGCGCCCGCGCCGTCCGCGCCCGTGGCCGCTGGACCGGCGGGGCCGATCGACGTCAAAGACCTGCCGGCGCCAGCCGCCGGCCAATGGAAGCGCGTGTCGAGCCAGGATGGCGGCGCGGCTCAGACCTCGACCAAGTGCCTCACCGGCAAGCCCATCGACCCGACCGAGGGCGGCCCGCCGTGCACCAAGATCACTGCGGTGCGCACCGCAACCGGCGGCTTCGTGGTCGACGGCGATTGCCCGGCCAACGGCGTCTCGGCCAAGCTGCACATGGCCGGCGAAGGCGATTTCAAGACCAGCTTCACCACCGACACCACCATGAGCATGTCCGGCGGCGGCGGCCCACCGATGAGCTTGAGCAACCACTCGGTCTGGACCTATGTCGGCGCCTGCCCCGCGGGCTGAGCGCGGCCGAGGCAGGCCCTAGCGCGGCCGGAACCGCTTGCTGGCCGGGAAGCCCTTGGGAGCCAGGCGGCCGGCGCCGGCGCGGCGGCCCAGCCAGTCGCGCCAGTCGGCCCAGACGCGGGTGCGACCAGCGGCGTCGGTCCAGGACGCGCCGTCCTCGGCGTTGAACACGGCTGCGTCGCGCAACGCCCCTTCGCGGTAGCTCTGCAGCTTGACGCCCTTGCCGCGCGGCATTTCCGGCAGTTCGGCCAGCGGAAAGATCAGCACCTTGCCGTTGTCGCCGATCACGGCCAGGTGGTCGCCGGCGGCCTCCAGCGACACAACCGCCTCGCCGTTCAGCACCTGTTTGCCGGCGCGGCGGAAGGCGATGGCCTCGTCCTCGGGCATGATGAAGCCATAGCCGGCCTTCGAGGCCAGCACCCGCTTGCGGCCGGGCTTGTGCGCAAAGACGTCGATGAGGTCGACGCGGTCGTCCAGGTCGAGCATCAGCCGCAAGGGCTCGCCCGCACTACGCGCCGAGGGCAGCTTGTCGCAAGGCAAGGTGAAGAAGCGGCCATCGGAGGCGAAGATGAGCAGCTTGTCGGTGGTCTCGGCCGGCACGAGAAAGCCAAGCTTGTCGCCTTCCTTGAACTTGAGCTCGGAGGGATCCTCGATGCGGCCCTTGGCGGCGCGGATCCAGCCGCGTTCGGAGAGGATGACCGTGATCGGCTCGCGGGCCACCAGGGCCTCGATGGCGACCGAGGCGTCGACCACCGGCGCATCGGCGAACTGGCTGCGGCGCTTGCCGATCACCGT
>CALAEG010000452.1 GCA_937890965.1 uncultured Caulobacteraceae bacterium
TGGCGGTTGCACAGGGCAACGGCGAGATCATGACCTATGCGTCCGAGATCTGGCGGGTCGGTCCGGACAAGGTGCTGGGTCTGACCGCCGAATGGGCCGAGCGCCATCCGGAGACAAATCCGCCAACTGCGCGGCCTGAGCTGATAGCCCGGTAATGCCGGCCAAACCACCGATTTCTGGACCCGCGCCAAAGTCCGCTTTCCCCCCAAAGCAGACCTTCCCGGAGTCTGCTTTCGGGCAAGTTCGATAGCGCGATTAGCGGCGCGCGAAATTTGACCGAATTACCCCAACAACCTAAGCGCATGTTGCGTAGGCCTTGGGCTGGAGCGGATGATGCGCGTCAAAATTTTCAAGGGTGCAACTGCCGAAGGCCTGGAGAGCGAGATTAACGAATGGCTCGCCACCATTCCCCAGGGCACCCAGATCGCAGAGACGCAGACCGCCGTCGCAGCAGCGCCATCCAAGAGTGGCACGCGAGTTGTCGATGTCTTCGTGTCGATATGGTACGGCGACCGCCAAGACCATACGAAGCGGCCGCTCTGACGACCGGATGTTGCCTCACGGCTCCCTCGGGCGGGACCGCGCGGTGGTCGCCTAGCCTCCATCGTGACAACATCTTCGGCGAGACGCTTGTATTCCACGCCAGCGGTTGTCTGATCCACATCGCCCCCGCCAATCAGCCGGAACCCTGCTCCCGTCTTCGGAAGAACGATGGAGACGATCCGCACCAGGGTCGCGGCCGAGATGGTCTCGGTCGGCAGGCCGGTCCAGATCACCCAGCCACCGAAAGGATCGTTCTGCGGCACGCCGTCCAGGGTGATCAGGACGCGGCTGGCCCCTGAACCGGCGATTCCGCGCAACGACACCCCTTGGGTGGTCGGATTGGCGCCCAGGCTGGAAGTGCGTCGAAACAGCGAAAAGCCCGGCGCCGGGCCCAGCGCCTCGTCCAGCCGCTCGCTGACCTTGAGCACGGTCGGATCGATCTTCAGGATCGAAAAGGCCCAGTCGCCCGCCGCCGCCTGCAATCGCGCCGCCTGCACCACGATGGGGCGGACTGAGGAGGCTGGTCTATAGGCATTCGGGCGGCATTGGGGCGGCGCTAGCCTCCGCCGCCGGCCGCTTCGCGCCACATGGCCCACACCTGGGGCCCATCCGGCGCCGGGCGGTATTGCGCGATGACGTCGAAGCCGTGGCGGCGATAGAGGGCGACATTGCGCTCGGTGGCCGTCTCCAGGAAGGCCGGCGTGCCAGAGGTGTCCAACTGGTCGAGCTTGGCCTTGAGCAGACGCGAGCCGATGCCGTGGCCCTAGGCTTCCGGCGTCACGCCCAGGAACCACAGATAGGCGTGCGGCCGCTCCATCGGGTGGGCCTTGTCCATCACCCCGCGCAGCTTGATCATGCGCGAAAAGCGGGCCCAGCCGGTCAGGCCCAGCATGATGGGCAAGGCCCGCAGTTCGTCGCGCAGGCTATTCGGACCTTGCGTTTCCGAGGCCATCCAGATGGCCGCACCGCCGCCCGAGGCTGGGCGCAGGGTCTCGCCACTGGGCAGGGCCAGGGCTTTCATGAAGAAGCGGAAGAAGTTCAGCCGCGCCTGGTCGCGGCGGCCATCCGTACGCGAAAACCAGTTGAACAGGGGATCGTCGACGAAGGCGGCGGCCAGGTCGCATGCGACCGCCTCCGCACTGGCCGCGTCGGCCTTCACCGGCGCCTCGGCGTCGCGGCGCATCTGCTCGATGTCCATGGCTCGCCCTCCCCGGCCGAGACCCCGTTTTACAGCTTCTCGCTGATCTTGATGGCGGTGCGGCAGCCGGCGCGGATCACCGCGGCAAGCAGCGGATAGCCCGGCGCCTCGCGGGCGCCCTCCTCGACGGCCAGGTCGTGATGCGCCAGTTCCTCATCGCGGAAGCGGGAGAGTTCGGCGGCCAGCACCGGCTCGCGCTCGCTCAGTTCGGCCACCTGGTCGGCATAATGGGCCTCGATGACGCTCTCCACCGCCTCGGTGCAGGCGTGCGCCGCCTTTTCGCCCAGCAGCGCCGTGCCGGCCCCGAGCGCGAAGCCGGCGGCGCGCCAGAGCGGGGCGAACAGGGTCGGGCGCACCCGGGCCTCGGTCAGCCGCTCGTTGAAGGCGGCCAGATGCTCGGCCTCGTGCGCCTCCATCTGTTCCAGCTGGCCAGTGATGCGGGCCTTGTCATTGGCGCGCGCGAACACCGCCCGCTGGCCGCGATAGATGAAGACGGCGGCAAGCTCGCCGGCATGGTCGACGCGCAGGATCTCGTCCAGACGGCCGCGGGCCGCGCCGGGTCCGGGACGCGGCGGAATGGGCCGCTCGCTCATCGCTTGCTGCTCCGGATCGCCCAGATCGCGCTCCAGCCGGCCAGCTTCAGCGAGATCAGGGCGTTCCAGCCGGCCATGGAGAGGCCGAGGAAGACCCAGGCCGCCTGGTCGCAGCGCGGCGCGGTGACCTTGGCGCCATTCAGCAGGTCGGCCAGGCCGGCGGCGCTGACCTTGGCGCCCGCGCCAGTGCAGGTGGTCGGTCCTGGCCAGAACTTCCATTCGGCGCCGGCGTGATAGATGGCGATGCCCGCGCCGGCGAGGAAGACCAGCGCCAGCAGGCCGCCGATCCAGGGGGTGAAGACGCGGGGAATGACCCCCTGGCCGGCGATGAAGGCCAGCGCCGCGACCGGCAGGGCCAGCCAATAGACCTGGCGCTCGTAGAGACAGAGGGTGCAGGGCGCGAGATGGCCGAAAGTCTCGAAGGCGTGGGCGATGGCCAGCATGGCCGCCGATGTCACGAAGGCCAGGGCCGGCCAGTGGCGCAGAATGGAGGCGATGAAGGCGCGCATCGAAAACCTATGGCTTGGATTCAGCCGCCGCCCAAGAGCTTGAGCAATACGAAGGCGCCGATGATCAGCACAACGCCCGCCCCGGCCAGCCAATAGAAGTAGCGGTCGATCATCGCCTTGGCCTGCGGATGCTGCAGCAGCGCCGCCTCCAGGAAGAAGCGCCCGCCGCGGGTGACGATCGAGGCGCCGACGAAGATCGGAAAGCTGAAATGGGCGATCCCCGAGGCCAGGGTCACCAGCATGTAGGGCACCGGCGTCAGGCCCTTGATCAGGATGACGGCCAGCCCCCACTGGGCGAACCAGGCGTGAAAGGCCGTGAGTGCGGTGGCGTGGCCGGACAGGGAAAGGATCTTCATCCCCAGCCCGGCCAGGAAGAAGCCGATGGCGTAGCCGATCATGCCGCCGGTGACCGATCCGGCCGTGCAGACGCCGGCATAGAGCCAGGCCCGCTCGCGCCGGGCCAACACCATGGGCGCCAGCATCACGTCGGGCGGCGCGAACGGGAAGGTGGCCTCGATCATCGCGACGCCGGCCAGCGCCGGCAGGGCATAGGGCGTGGCGGCCAGCCGCAAGATGCGATCGTAAAGGGCGCGAAGCATGTCGAGCCGGCTCCTAACAGCGTTCCCGGTCCAAGTCTCGCCACACACGGCCGGGCATGCTTTGAAGGCTCGCGAAGGAGCCGCTCATGGCCGCAACCCCCGATCCGGAGCTGGAGGCCGCGGCCGTCGAGGAACTGGCCCAGGCCGTGCGGCTGAAATGGGCCGAACTGGCTAGGCTCGTCCCCTATGGCGACACCTATGAGGGCTTCGGTCCCGCCGGCGGCGCACTGGAATTCGAGCGCAGCTATATCTGGCGCGACCAGCCCGGCGGCGACATCCTCTGCGAAGTCGCCGCCTACCGCGGCCCTTCCCGCTACGACCGCGGCGCGCGCGCAAGCCAGGTGATCGCCAGGCCTTGATCCGCAAGATCCTCCCCCGTTGGTGGAGGATCAAGAGCACGATCCCGCCCCATGCGTTGAACGCCCCGCCGGGCGCCGCTAGAGTGCGCCGCTGCTCAGGGCCCCTGTGGTGGAATTGGTAGACGCGCCGCACTCAAAATGCGGTACCGAGAGGTGTGTCGGTTCGAGTCCGACCGGGGGCACCAGCCTTCGCGCCTACGGCGCTTCGGCTCGGCAAGCCATTTGACGCGAAGGCTGTCGCGCCGAAGCCCAAAGGGCGAAGGCGGACCGTGGCCCGGGGGCGCAAGTGCAATACGTCTACATTCTTGAAAGCCTGACCGAAGCGGGTCGGTTTTATGTCGGGGTCACCGCCGACCTGAAGGCCAGGCTTAAGACCCACAACGATCGCAAGGTCTCTCACACTTCCAAGTTCGCGCCCTGGCGAATCAAGACGTACGTCGCCTTCTCCGATGAAGCCCAGGCATCTAAATTCGAGCGATATTTGAAGACAGCATCTGGACGTGCCTTCGCGAAAAAGCGCCTTTGACGGACGGCTAACCAATTCGCAAGCCTGGGTCGTTGAGTATAGAATAGATTTCGATCGATCGGAACATTTGCAGGTATTGAGGGTTCCATTTGTCGGGCCGGGATAATCTTCCGCCCCACGATCCAAAAGTCCAAATTCATGAAAATTCTTGTTCTCGCCGCCGCAACGGCGGCGCTTGTCATTGGCGCGGCCGGTTCGGCGAGCGCTCAGCATGACGATCACACCGGCTGGGGCCACGACCAGGGCGCCAGCCACCATTGGAACAACGGCGACCGCATGGGCTACAACGACTGGAACGGCGCCCAGCGGGTCGATTATCGCCAGCGTCATCTGAGCGAGCCGCCGCGCGGCTATGAATGGCGCGAATCGAACGGCCAGTACGTGCTGGCCGCCGTCGCCACCGGCGTGATCGCCTCGATCATCCTGGAAAACGCCCGCTAGTCGGACTGGTGGCTGAGGTCGGCGACGGCCTCAGCCACCCAGACTGTTTCAACCTTGAAATAGGAACAATCGCCGACGGCTAAGCATTCGGTGGATTAGCGCGGTCGCGCTTCGCATCCACAACCGAAAGGCTCATCCATGAAAACGTTCGTTTTGGCCATCGCCGCCGCGGCCCTCGTCGCTGGCGCGGCCAACGCCGCCCACCGCGGCTGGGGGCCCGACCAAGGCGCCAGCCACCATTGGAACAGAGGCGAACATATGGGTCAGAACGACTGGCGAAGCGCCCAGCCGGTCGACTATCGCGCCCACCATCTGCGCGCCCCGCCGCGCGGCTATCAATGGCGCCAATCGAACGGCCAGTACGTGCTGGCGGCCATCACAACCGGCTTGATCGCCTCGATCATCCTGGCCAACGGCCACTGAGACTAGCCGGCTGGGATTCGCCCTAGCTCAGCGCTAGCCCCAGCCGGTCGATCTCGGCCATTTCGGTGGCGCTGAGCGGCCCGGCCGCCTCCGCGTCGAGCGCCTGGTCGAGTTCGGCGCGGTTCTTCACGCCCAGCACCACCGTATCGACGCCGGGGATCGACAGCGCATAGCGGTGGGCGACCAGGGCCGGATCCTCGCCCCAGCGCGCGCAGAGATCGCGAAAAGGTCCCGCGCGCTCATAATCCTTCGCATCGGGATGGTTCGGCGACAGCGTCCGATCAAAGCCGGCGGTCAGGGCGCCGGCCTGGACGGCGCGGATGCCCATGACGCCGATGCCCCTGGCCTTGGCGGCGGCGAGAATCGTGCGCGGCGCGGCCGGCTCGGCGAATCGCCGAATGCCGCCCGCGGAATCCATCAGGTTGGCGATCACCTGCGCCACGTCCGGGGCGGGCGCATGGGCGAAGGCATCCAGTATGCTGCGCGGCACGCCGATCCCGGTGACGCCCCAGGCGCCAATCCGGCCCTGCGCCTTCAGCCGCTCGAAGGCCGGAACCACCTCGTCAACATAGAGCGACCAGCGGGTCGAGAAGGCGTCGCGGCGGGCGTCGCCATGGGCATAGGCGTAGTCGTCGGGGGCGATGTTGGAATGCAGGAAATAGAGGTCGATCCGCTTCAGCCGCATGGCCTCCAGGCTGGCGCTCAACGCCGCCTCCAGGCGCTGGGCCGTCTGCCCGGGCGGCGGCGAGCCCAGGTCGCACTTGCTGGTGATCTTCACGCCCTCCGGCAGCACACCGGCGAAGGTCTCGCCGATGATCGCCTCGCAGCTGCCATACATGGGCGCGGTGTCGATCAGGTCGATGCCGCCGGCGACCGCGGCCCGCAAGGTGGCGGCGGATTCCTCGCGGCTGGTCTCGCCCCAGACCTGGCCTATGCCGCCGCCGCCGAGCGTCAGGCGGCTGACGGGGCCGAGCGGTCCGAGGGGGGCGGTCTTCATGGCGGCATCCTCCGTAAAATCCGTGTCGGACAGTCAATCATGCTCACGCGGGCGTGATAACCGCCCTCATATTAGGCATTGCCAACCATGTTTCCGTGCCGTCACATGGGTTCGCATGGATCAAAATCCCACCGTAAGTGTGGGTGCGATCCCAGCGGGGAGGTACACCAAATGAAGCGTGCATTGCTGCGCGGCGCGTCAGCCGCAACCATGGTCATCGTCGGCGGACTTTGGGCGTCACAGGCCCTGGCGCAGGCCGTCGCCGCGCCGCCGGCCGCCGCAGCCGCCGCTCCGGACACCTCCGGTGAGGTCATCGTCACCGCGCAACGGCGCAATCAGGCGATCGAACACGTTCCCGTCGCCGTCTCCGCCTTCACCGCCAAGCAACGCCAGGTGCTGGGGATCACGACCACCCAGCAACTCAGCGACTTCACCCCGGGCCTGTCCTATTTCGCGTCGAACGACCGGGCCTATATCCGCGGCATCGGCCGCAACACGGTCAACCTCGCGACCGAGTCCGGCGTCGCCACCTATTATAACGGCATCTATTACGGCGCGAACGCCTCGATCGCCGAGCAACACAGCACCCTGTTCGTCGACCAGATCGAAGTCGACCGCGGACCGCAGAACACCCTGCACGGCTCGAACGCCGACGGCGGCACGATCAACTACATCTCGGCCAGGCCAACCCACTCGCTTTTTGCCGAAGCCCGCATCGGCGGCCAAAGCTACGGCGAGTACTATGGCGAGGCGGTGGTTTCTGGCCCGATCACCGATTGGCTGCGCTTCCGCGTCGGCGGCAACTATTCCAAACAGTCCGGCGGCTTCTTCAACAATCTGATCGGATCCCGCGAAGGCGGCGTCCTGGCCCAAGGCAACAACGGCAACCAGGAATATTTCGAAGCTCAGCTGGACGCCAATATCGGCCCCCACCTTGATGGCTGGGCCATGGTCTCGGCCGGCGACTACCACACCTCGTTCCACACGTCCTCGGCCGTCGGCAACATCAACGACTACGAGTTCCCCAACGGCGCGCTGTTCCCGAGCGGATTCTACGGACTATGCGGCCTGCCGGGCCACGGCCTGGATGCCGGATGCGCGGGCGGACAGCCGATCGTTCCCGGGAGTGTGATGACCACCCCCGTCAACGCCGCCTCCTTCCCAGGCAACAACCCCTCTAATGGGAACATCCACAACTTCATCCAGCAGTTTCACGACTCGAACGTGCAGGATCACGACCTGGCGCTGGCGACCCGGTGGACCTAC
>CALAEG010000453.1 GCA_937890965.1 uncultured Caulobacteraceae bacterium
CGCTAAGGGTCAGACCCAGCAATATTCGGGTATTCATAGACGTCTCCCGTGCATCAGGCCTCGGTCATCCGATGGCCTCTACGCCCCGGTACTGATAAGGTTGGGAGATCGGCGTTCGCCGAAAGGATCGAGATGCGACGTTTCGCCGATCAATCGCCGATGATCGAGGCGCCGGAGCCCGCCAGGGCTTCGCGGCCGGTGATTCTGGCCCGCGAACCGGACTTCCGCCTTGGCGGGTTGCTGATCCGGCCATCGCTTCGCGAGGCGTCCGCGGGCTCACGCCGGCATATGCTCGAGCCGCGGGTGATGCAGGTGCTGGTGGCGCTGGCGCGGATGGACGGCCAGGTCGTCTCCCGCGACGAGCTGATTGAAGCCTGCTGGGGCGGCCGAATCGTCGGCGAGGACGCGCTCAACCGCTGCATCGGCCGGCTGCGCCGCCTGGCGGAGACCTTCGACCACTGTTTCGCGATCGATACCGTGGCGCGGGTCGGCTATCGGCTGACCGGGCCGGGCGCCGATATCGTCCCCTTGCGCGCCCGGCCGCGCGAGCATCGCTTGGCGGCCCCGCTCGTGATCACGGCGAGCCTTATGGTCGTCCTGGGCGCCCTGGCTTGGCATGGTCTGAACCCCCGGCCCTGGACAGTCGAGAGTTCGAAGCTGCTGACGTCTGCGCAGCCCATGGAGCGGCACGCCGCCATCTCGCCTGACGGCGAGACCATCGCCTATTCCGGCGGCGCGGACGTCCTGACCCGGCAGATCTATCTGCGCGCCCTGGCCGGCGGCGAGCCCGTGCGCCTGACCGACGAGCCGGGCGATCATGTCTCCTCCAGCTGGTCGCCGGATGGCGCTCATCTGGCCTATATCGTGGTCAGGCCGGGCGAGCCCTGCCGCGTCGTCACCCGTTCGGTGCGCACCGGTCTGGCGCGCGGGGTAGGGCGCTGCACCACCGACGAACGCTCCCAGGTGATCTGGGCCCGCTCGGGCGAGACGCTCTTCTTCGTCGACCGTCCCAGCCAGGACGCCAGCGACCGCATCGTCAGTCTCGACCTGACGACCGGCCGGCTCAGCGATCTGACGCATCCTCCGGCGGGCAGCCCAGGCGACGGCGACATGGGCCTGTCGCCGGACGGCCGGTTCATCAGTTTCCAGCGCAGCCTGAGCGACACGGTCTCGCCCCTGGTGATCCGCGATCTGCGCACTGGCGCGGAACGCGTGTTCTCCAAGGGCGCCGATCTGAACCCAGGAGGCTGGACCAGCGATTCCCGCGACGTGCTGCTGGTCGGCCGGGTCAACGGCGACAACGTCATCTGGGCCTTTCCTATCGACGGCCGACGCCCGCAACACGTGATGTCCGGCCCGCTGACCATGGGCCGGCTGGCCACCGGTCCGAAGAACCTGGCGGCGGTCGAGGTCGACACCGAGGTCTACAACCTGGCCTCGCCGCCGGCGCGCAAGGGCGGCGAGCCGGTGATCATCGACCCGAGCAAGGCGATCGACGGCGCCCCCACGGTCTCGGCCGACGGCACGCTGGCCATGGCCGGATGGCGCTCGGGCGAGGCCGGCCTGTGGATCAAGCCGCCCGGCGGTGAGGTGCGCCAGCTGATCAGCGTCGCGCCGGAGAGCTACCTCGACGGCCCGCGATTCTCGCCGGATGGGACCCGGCTGGCCTTCGCCGCCGAGGCCGATGGGCATCTGGCCATTCGCATCGTCGATCTCACCGGCCGCGATCTCGGCGCTGTCGCCTTTTTCGGCAGCCAGCTGGGCGCGCCCGCCTGGGCGGCCGACGGCCGTTCGCTGATCTTCGCCGGCCGCGACGCCGGGGGCTGGCGGCTCTACCGCGCCCCCGCCTCGCCGGCGGGCAAGGCCGCGCCGGCCTCGGCTTATGGCTGGCTGACCGTACAGACCCATGGCAGCGAGCTTTACGGCGTGCGCGCCGGCTCGCCCGGCGTCTGGCGCATCGACGGAACGCCCAAGCGCATCACCAGCCTGCCGCACCCGGCCTTTCCCAACCTCTGGACGGTGACCGGCGACGCCATCGACTATGTCGACGATCCGTTCGGCCATCCCGCTCATATTATGAGCCAGCCGATCGCCGGCGGGCCGGCCCGCGTGATCGCCGAGGCGCCCGGCTACGCCTATGACAAGGGTTTCGCGGTCAATCCGGCCACCGGCGCGGTGGTCTATGCGGCGACCCGCGCGGATGAGACCGATCTGGAACTCTTGCAGCTCGGCCGCGGGTGAGCCCGGGCGTGGCCGCGGATGTCGAACTGGGTCTGATCGAGGGCTATTACGGCGGCCCCTGGACCTGGTCGGAGCGGCGCGCGCAGGTCGATCGTCTGAAAGTCCACGGCTACGGCTTCTACATCTACGCGCCCAAGGCCGACGTCTTTCTGCGGCGTCGCTGGCGCGAGACGCCGCCGGCGGAAACCCGCGACGGTCTGGCCGCGCTGGCCGCCCATTGCCGCGAAAACGGCGTGCGGTTCGGCGTCGGCTTGAGCCCCTTCGAAATCTATCGCGACTTCAACGCCGAGGCTCAAGGCGCCCTGGCGCGCAAGTTGGCCTGGCTGGACGAGTTCGGAATCGACGACCTTGGCATCCTGTTCGATGACATGCGCGGCGATCTGCCGGACCTGGCCCAAACCCAGGTCCGCATCATCCACTGGATCGCCGAACGCAGCCGCGCCAGTCGGCTGGTCGTCTGCCCGACCTATTACAGCGACGACGCCGGCCTCGACCGCTATTTCGGCGCGCGGCCGGCGGACTATCTGGAGGATTTCGGCGCTGGTCTCGATCCGGCGATCCAGATCTTCTGGACCGGCGAGGAGGTCTGTTCGCGCGAGTTCAGTCCCGGCCATCTCGACCGGGTGGCCGAGAGCCTGCGCCGCAAGCCGTTCCTGTGGGACAACTATCCGGTCAATGACGGGCCGCGCATGAGCCCGCACCTGCACCTGCGCGCCTTCACCGGCCGCGCCGCGATCGGCGGCCGCATCGCGGCGCATGCGGTCAATCCGGCGCTGCAGCCCACCTTGAGCCTGATCCCGGCCCTGACCCTGGCCGAAAGCTATCGGCTGGGCGAGGCCTATCAGTATGTCGAGGCCTTCGACCACGCCGCCGACGAGGTGCTGGGCAAGGAATTGGCCAGCCTGGTGCGCCGGCACCTGCAGACCTTCCAGGATGTGGGCCGCGACCGGCTGGCGCCGGAGACCATCGCCAAGCTCCGCCCCCGCTACGCCGCCTTCGACCACCCCGCCGCACGCGAGATCGTGGGTTGGCTGGACGGCGCCTATGTGATCACGCCGGAGATGATGGAGGGCGCCTAGGAGGCGTCGTCGTCGTCGATCCAGTCCAGGGTTCGCTGAACCGCCTTTTTCCATTTGCGATAGCCCGCATCGCGCGTGGCGGCGGCCATGGCGGGCTTCCATTCGGCCGATTGGCGCCAGTTCTTGCGCAGACTGTCGGTGTCGGGCCAGTAGCCGACGGCCAGGCCCGCGGCATAGGCCGCGCCCAGGCAGGTGGTCTCGGCCACCACCGGCCGCACGACCGGCGCGTCCAGCACGTCGGCCTGGAACTGCATCAGCAGGCTGTTGGCGGTCATGCCGCCGTCGACCTTCAGGGTGGTCAGGGCGACGCCGGAGTCCGCGACCATGGCGTCGACCACCTCGCGAGTCTGCCAGGCGGTGGCCTCGAGCACGGCGCGGGCGATATGGCCCTTGGTGATGTAGCCGGTCAGGCCGACGATCGCCCCGCGCGCGTCGCTGCGCCAATAGGGGGCGAACAGGCCGGAAAAGGCCGGCACGAAATAGCAGCCGCCGTTGTCGTCCACCGTTCGCGCCAGAGTCTCGATCTCCGGCGCTGAGGCGATCAGGCCCAGATTGTCGCGCACCCATTGCACCAGCGCCCCGGTCACCGCGATGGAGCCCTCCAGCGCATAGACCGCGGGCTCGCCGCCGATCTGGTAGCCCAGGGTGGTCAGAAGACCGTTCTTCGACTGGACGATCTTCGGGCCGGTATTGACCAGCAGGAAGCTGCCGGTGCCGTAGGTGCACTTGCCCTCGCCGGGCGCGAAGCAGGTCTGGCCGAACAGGGCGGCCTGCTGGTCGCCGAGCGCGGCGGCGACCGGCACGCCCTCCAGCACTCCCGTGGCCTTGGCATAGACCTCGGACGAGGGCCGGATTTCCGGCAGCATGGCGCGGGGGACGCCGATGCTGGCCAGGAGATCGTCGTCCCAGTCCAGGGTCTTCAGGTTCATCAGCATGGTGCGGCTGGCGTTGGTCACGTCGGTGACGTGGCGGCCGGTGAGCTTCCAGATCAGCCACGTATCCATGGTGCCGAACAGGATCTCGCCGCGCTCCGCCGCCGTGCGGGCGCCACCGACGCTGTCCAGCAGCCAGCGGATCTTCGGGCCGGAAAAATAGGTGGCCAGCGGCAGGCCGCAGAGGTCGCGAAAGCGGTCCTGGCCGACCGCGCCGCCCAGGTCGCGGACCAGCCGGTCGGTGCGGGTGTCCTGCCAGACGATGGCGTTGTGGATCGGCCGTCCGCTGGCCTTGTCCCAGAGCAGCGTGGTTTCGCGCTGATTGGTGATGCCGACGGCGGCGAGGTCGGAAGCCTTGATCGACAGTTTGGCGAGGGCTCGCTCAACCACCTCCAGCACGTTGGTCC
>CALAEG010000454.1 GCA_937890965.1 uncultured Caulobacteraceae bacterium
GCAGCCGGCCGCGGCCAGCAGCCGGCGCGGAAAGGTCGGACCGCACAGATTGACGATGTCGTTGGAGAGCACCGTGGTGATGATCTCCCGGCGCAACCGGTGGCGGCGCATCTCGCGCCTGAAGACCTCGAGCCCGCGGGGGAAATAGCCCTCGAGCGTCGCGAAGAAATAGGGATCGTCGGGGCCCGAGCCGGCGATCGCCGTATCGGACAGGTCGAGCTTGCCATAGGCCAGCAGGACCGAAAGCTCCGGACGGGTGAGCCCCAGCCCGGCCTGGTGCAGGGCGGTGATGGCCGCCGCATCGGGCAGGCCCTCCAGCGCGCGGTCCAGCCGGTCTTCCCGCTCCAGCGCGGCCATGAAGCCGGCATGGGCATCCAGGTCGGCGGCGGCGCTGCGCTGCATCAGGCTGAGCGCCAGGGTCTGGTCGATATTGTGCGCCAGCACGTGGGCGGCGACCTCGTCGGTCATGGACTGCAACAGCCTGTCGCGGCCGGGCCGATCGATCTCGCCCCTGGCCTCGGCCATGCCGGCGAGGATCTTGATGTTCACCTCGTGGTCGGACGTGTCGACCCCGGCGGAATTGTCGATGGCGTCGGTGTCGATCCGCCCGCCGGTGCGCGCAAACGCGATCCGCCCGGCCTGGGTGACGCCCAGATTGGCGCCCTCGCCGACCACCTGGACCCGCAGTTCGTCGGCGTCGACGCGGATGGGGTCATTGGCCTTGTCGACGACATCGAGCTGGCTCTCGGCCCGCGCCTTCACATAGGTGCCGACCCCGCCGAGATAGAGCAGCTCGGCCCTGGCCTTGAGGATGGCGTTGATCAATTCGGCGGGCGTCAGCGCATCGACATGCAGGTCGAGCAGGGCCTTGATCTCCGGCGTCAGCGCCACCGACTTCAGGGTGCGCGAAAACACCCCGCCGCCCTTGGAGATCAGGCCGGCCTCATAGTCGGCCCATGACGAGCGCGGCGCCTCGAACAGCCGCTTGCGCTCGGCGAAGGATTTGCCTGGGTCCGGATCGGGATCGATGAAGATGTCTCGATGGTCGAAGGCGGCGACCAGCCGGATCTGTTTCGACAGCAGCATGCCGTTGCCGAACACGTCGCCGGACATGTCGCCGACCCCGATGACGGTGAAGGGCTCGGCCTGGATGTCCTTGCCCAGCTCGCGGAAGTGGCGCTTGACCGCTTCCCAGGCGCCGCGGGCGGTGATGCCCATGGCCTTGTGATCGTAGCCGGCCGAGCCGCCGGAGGCGAAGGCGTCGCCCAGCCAGAAGCCGTAGTCCTCGGCGACCCCATTGGCGATGTCGGAAAAGCTGGCCGTGCCCTTGTCGGCGGCGACCACCAGATAGGGGTCGTCGTCGTCCAGCACCACGACGCCCTCGGGATGGATGACGCGGCCGTCGGCGGCCAGGTTGTCGGTCAGGTCGAGCATGCCGGACAGGAAGGTCCTATAGGCGCGCACGGCCTCGGCGCGGATGGCGTCGGCCGAACCGCCGCGCGGCAGGCGCTTGGGATAGAAGCCGCCCTTCGACCCGACCGGCACGATGACGGCGTTCTTGACGTTCTGCGCCTTGACCAGGCCAAGCACCTCGGTGCGGAAGTCGTCGCGGCGATCCGACCAGCGGATGCCGCCGCGCGCCACAGGGCCGAAGCGCAGATGCACCCCCTCCACATGGGTCGCCAGCACGAAGATCTCGCGGAAGGGCTTGGGCTGCGGTAGGTCGTCGAGCTGGCGCGAGGCGATCTTGAAGCTGATATAGGGCTTGGGGCAGCCAGCCTCGTCGACCTGGAAATAGTTGGTGCGGGTCGAGGCCTGGACCAGGGCGGCGAGGCGCCTGAGCACCCGGTCGGCGTCAAGGCTTTCGACGGCCTGCAAGGCCTCGCCGATCCTGGCGCAGAGGTCGTCCGATGCGGCCTCGCGCGCGGCCCTGCTCGTCTTCAGCGCCGGGTCGAAACGGGCGTGGAACAGCGCCAGGATCAGCCGGGTGACCTCTGGATGGTCGCTCAGCGCCGCCTGCTGCACCACCTCGCTGGGCTCGAGACCGGACTGCTGGCGATAGCGCGCCAGGGCCCGCATCAGCGCCGCCTCGCGCCAGGAGACGCCCAGCTCGACCACCAGCCGGTTGAAGCCGTCGTTCTCGGCCCGCCCCTCCCAGATGGCGATGAAGGCCTGTTCGAAGGCGTCCTCGATCGCTTCGAAATCGATGGTCTCGCCGCGGGCGTCGGCCAGGGTGAACTCGTGCGCCCAGACCTGGTCGGCCGCGTCGCCGTCGCGCGGGACGGGGAAGCCCTCTTCGACCAGGGCTTTCAGGCCCATGTTGTCGAGGATGGGCAACACGTCGGCCAGCGGCGCGGAGTCCTTCCAGCGATAGAGTTCGAAGCGGAAGCCGGTGTCGGGATCGTCGGCATAGCGATAGGCGCGGATGGCGACCGGACGCTCTGGGCCGACCCGCTCCATCTCGACGATGTCGGGCAGGGTCTCCGAGGCGTCGTAGAGATCGCGATAGCCGGGCGGAAATCCCGCCGCATAGCGGGCCATCAGCGCCCCTGCGCGATCGCGGGTCTCGGGCGTCTCGCGTAGCAGGGCTTCGAGCTTGGAGTCCCAGCTGCGCACCGCCTCGGCGATGCGGGCCTCCAGGGCGTCGAGATCGGGGTTGAGGTGGGCGCCGGGATCGACGCCGATGATGTAGTGGATGCGGGCGAGCGGCGCGTCGGAAAAGGTCGGATACAGCACCGAGACCCAGCCGCCATAGGCCTGCGCCAGGAGCACCCCGACGCGGCCCGGCAGGCTGGCCTCATAGGCCTCGCGGGGCAGATAGACGATCAGCGAGATGAAGCGGTCGAACGGGTCGCGCCGGGCAAACAGCTTCACCCGCGGCCGGTCGTTCAGGTGCAGGACGCCGAGCGCGATGGGAAGGAGTTCGTCCTCGCCGATCTGAAAAAGCTCGTCGCGGGGATAGTTCTCCAGAATGTTGCCCAGCCGCCTGTCCGAGTGGCCGCCGGCCACCCGGCCGGAATGGGCCAGCACATAGTCGACCTTGCGCCTGAGCAGCGGGATGTCGTGGACGGGCTCGTCATAGGCCTCGGCCGCGAACAGGCCGACGAAGCGGATCTCGCCCATGGCGCGACCGTCGGGTCCATAGCGGCGCACCCCGACATAATCCATGTAGGTGCGTCGATGGATGCGGGACCTGAGGTTCGACTTGCCGACAATCAGCGGGGTGTCGCTATCGAGCTGCTGGCGAAGCTGGGCCGACAGGACGGCCGGCTCGCTGGAGCGGCGCAGCACGCCACGCGACTGGTCGCGCAAAACGCCCAGACTGCCCTCGGGCTGATAGAGCGGCTCCTCCGCCGCATAGCCGCCGGTCTTGGTGCGCGGATAGTCGTAGACCCGCGCGCCCAGGAAGATGAAATGGTCGTCGCGCAGCCAGCGCAGGAAGTCCTGGTATTCCTTCAGCTGATCGGCCGGCAGGTCCTTGGCGCGGGCGTCCAGCTCGCCGATGGCGCGCTTGGCCATGGCCAGCATGGCGGCATGGTCGCCGACCGCCATCCGCACATCGGCCAGGGTGGCGGCCAGGCCCCGGGTCAGCGCTTCGGCCTGGTCCTGGCCCAGGGGGTCGAGAAACACCTGGATCATGGATTCGCGCGCCGTCTTGCCGGTCTCCCGCCGGATGCCCGCCCGGTCGCGGGCCACATCGATCACGGCGTGGAACATGGCCTGGATCGGAATGCGCCGCTCGGCGATCTCGCCCATGACGCTGTCGACCAGGAAGGGCCTGTCGCCCTGGACGACGTCCAGCCGGTCGCTTCGGCCGGCGCGCACGATGCGGATGGCGGGCCCGGCCGTCTCGCGCGCGGCGAAGTTCCAGAAGTCGGCCAGACCGGCGCCAAGCGCGGCGGCGTCCAGCTCGGGCAGCTCGTCGGCCACATAGTCTTCGGCCATCTGGCCGATGAATTCCGTCTGGACGGCGTCCGGCGCGCTGACGCCGAGCGCATCGGCAAAGGCCCGCGACAGGGTCGCGTCGAGCAGTTGCAAGGTTGAGATGGCGGCTTTGGAATCCGACGAGGGCCGATCGTTCATGTGGGCGACCTTAACGGCGCTTTGTTGCGGATCAACCACGGCCCGGAAAAGCGAACGCCGCCGGAGGAAACTTCATCCGGCGGCGCGGCTCTCGTCGCGGGGGGGAACGACGAGATGGCCTTCGCTTTAGGAACGCGGATCGGTGGACCGCGCGTCCCTGTCCGAGAGAGGGGAAGCTCCGGACAGGTCGAAGATAGGTATTCGCGACCGCGCCGCTAGACCGTCGGCGGTGATATTTTGTTACGAATGTGTAACCGCCGCGATTTGCACCCGCGCCGACCTCGGCATGGGGGGTGTACGACCGCCGCCAAGCGGCTCTCCGTCGCTGGACAACAGCACTGCGATCCAGTGGGTGCCGGCGAACTGGGCCAGGATCACCATGGCCACCACGGTCAGCGGGGTCGACAGAATCATCCCCGGTATGCCCCAGAGCACGCCCCAGAAGGCCAGGGCCAAAAGGACCACGACCGGGTCGATGTTCAGGCTCTTGCCCTGCATGCGCGGATAGACGATCGAGCCGACCACGAAGCCGATGGTCTGCAGGGCCACGACCATCACCACCGTGCGCCACCAGCCGTGGAACTGAACCAGCGCGAACAGGGTCGGCGCCGCCACCCCGACCAGGCCGCCGACGATCGGGATGTAGCCGATGATGAAGATCAGGAAGGCCCAGAACAGCGCGTTGTCGAGACCCAGCGCCGCCATCACCACCCATGAGCCGACCCCGATCATGGCGCAGGCCACGGTCTGCACCCAGAGATAGCCCTCGACCCCGTTCCGGATGCGCAGGAAGACCATCGCGGCGCTGTGGCGCTCGCCTGGATTGCGGAACAGGCTGACGGTCTTGCGCTCGAAGCCCTGCCGCGAGGCGAGCATGAAACCCAGATAGATCATCACCAGGAAGGCGGAGGCGGCGAACCCCTCCACCGCCTGGGCGACGCGGCCGATATAGAGGGCCGGGTTGAGCTGCTGGATCAGCTGGGCGACGGTGGGGGGCACCGCGACGCCAAAGGCGCTGGCCAGCTTTGCGATCACCTCGTCAAGCTTCGGCGCATAGCCATAGAGTTCGCCAAGGAAGCCCCCGGCGTTCGAAGCCACCACGAAGGCGGCGGCGCAGAACAGCACCACCGAGATGACGATGGCCAGCGGCATGGCGGCGATGGCCGGAAACTTGAGCCGACGCCGGAGCACGCGCGCGAAGGAATCGATCATGATCATCAGGAAGAGCGCCAGGGCCAGCGGCGTCAGTATGGCGCTCAGCCAATAGACGGCGGCGCCGGTGACCACCACGGCGATCACCACCAGGGCGTTTCGCGTCGTCGATCCCTGGGCCGCCTGGTCCTGTTTCGCCATCCCGGGCGCTCCGATTTTCGGATGGGACTCTCCGGGCCGCCGGCCCCCGCGTCAATGCCGAAGCGTCACGGTTGCGGAATCAGCACGCCCTTGGCGTTCAGCCCGGCCTTCATGTCGGCGAAGGCCCCGGCCAGGCCCTTGCGAGGATTTTAACGACCTGAACATGCAAATCGCGCCAGGGTGAAGCGCGTCGACTCACCCGTCGACCGACGCCATCGGGGCTAGCCTATGAAAATCATCTACAATCTCGTCGCGGCCATCGCCATCCTGATGGGCTGCGTCTGGATCCTGCAGGGCCTGAACATCCTGCACACCGGCGCCATGGCCGGCCACATCCAATGGACAGGCTGGGGCGCCGTCCTCCTGGCGATCGGCTTCTTCCTGATCGTCTGGACGAACTTCCGCAAGTCGAAGACCTGAGCAAGGGGCGGCTCAGCCGCCGCCTTCTCGGAAGACCACGCCAAGCCGGACAGGGTCGCTGCCCGGCTGCTGGCTATTGACGCTGGGACTGGGCGCGTTGGGGCGAGAGTCCGCCAAGACGCCCGACCGGTCCGCCCCGACCCTAGCCAAAACCTCGTGCCGGCCCAACATGCAGTGCTAGGCTCGGTGCGGCGACGGCCTGACACGACGTAAGGGCGCTCGGACGGGAGGACCGCGATGGCGAACGAGGATTCGCGCCAGTGGATGTGGGGCGAGGCGCTGGACATGCTGGCGCGCGCCGAGCGTCTGCACCGCCAGCTGTTCCAGCCGGCCTCGACCCAGGCGCGCCGGCCGAGCTGGGAGCCGCCGGTCGACGTGCTGGAGACTCCCGGCGCGGTGGTGATCATCGCCGCCCTGCCCGGCGTCGCCGAGGCCTCGCTGAGGCTCGCCATCGACGGCGCCCACCTGATGATCGCCGGCGAGCGTACCCTGCCGGACGAACTGCGCACCGCGATCATTCACCGGCTGGAACTGCCGCAGGGCTATTTCGAGCGCCGCGTGCCGCTGCCCGCCGGCCGCTACGATCAGATCATCCATCGCGCCCAGGACGGCCTGCTGGTCGTCAGCCTGCGCAAGCTCGCCTGAGTCACGGAGCCGATATGGACGACGCGCCCATCGCCGACCCGATCGCCGCCAAGGAGGCCGCCAAGCCGGTCCCGACGGACGCCTTCATCGTGGTCCCGGTGCGCAACACCGTGCTGTTCCCCGAGGTGGTGATGCCGATCACCATCAACCGGCCGGCCTCGATCGCCGCGGCCCAACAGGCGGCGCGCGAACAGCGCCAGATCGTCGTGGTCCTCCAGCGCGATCCAGAAATCCTCGATCCCAAGGCCGGCGACCTGCACGAGATCGGGGTGGTGGCCAATGTGCTGCGCTACATCGCCGCCTCCGACACCGAACATCACCTGATCTGCCAGGGCGTGCAGCGGTTCCGCATATCCGACCTGGTCGACGGCTGGCCCTTTCTGCTCGCCCACGGCCTGCACGTGCCCGAGCCCACCGACACCGGCCCCGAGGTCGAGGCGCGGTTCGTCAACCTGCGTCAGCAGGCGCTGGAGATCCTCGACCTGGTCCCGCAGGCGCCGGCGGAGCTGCGCGCCACCATCGCCGGGATCAGCCTGCCGGGCGTGCTGGCCGACATGTCCGCCGCCTATCTCGACGCCGCGCCGCCGGAAAAGCAGGACATCCTCGAGACCATTCCGCTGGTCCCGCGCCTCGACAAGATCATCAAGCTGACCGCGCACCGGCTGCAGGTGCTGCGCCTGTCGCACGAGATCGGGGCCCAGACCCAGGCGACCTTCTCCGAGCGCCAGCGCCAGGCGGTGCTGCGCGAGCAGCTGGCCACCATCCAGCGCGAGCTGGGCGAGGACGAGGGCGGCGGTGCGGAAATCACCGAGCTGAGCGCGGCCATCGACAAGGCCGACATGCCCGAAGAGGTCGCCGCCCAGGCGCGCAAGGAGCTGCGCCGGCTGCAGCGCACGCCGGAAGCCTCAGGCGAATATGGCATGATCCGCGCCTATCTCGACTGGCTGATCGAGTTGCCCTGGGCGACGCCCGCCCCGGCCAGCATCGACATCGCCGAGGCCAGGCGGATCCTGGACGAGGACCACTATGGCCTCGACAAGATCAAGACCCGCATCCTGGAATATCTGGCGGTGCGCAAGCTGGCCCCCGAGGGCAAGGCGCCGATCCTGTGCTTCGTCGGCCCGCCCGGCGTCGGCAAGACCTCGCTCGGCCGCTCTATCGCCAGGGCCATCGACCGGCCCTTCGTCCGCGTCAGCCTGGGCGGGACCCACGACGAGGCCGAGATCCGCGGCCACCGGCGCACCTATGTCGGCGCCCTGCCCGGAAACATCATCCAGGCCATCCGCAAGGCCGGCGCGCGCGACTGCGTCATGATGCTGGACGAGATCGACAAGATGGGGTCCGGCATCCAGGGCGACCCCTCGGCGGCCATGCTCGAAGTGCTGGATCCCGAACAGAACGGCACGTTCCGCGACAACTATCTCAGCGTGCCGTTTGACCTGTCGCGGGTGACCTTCATCACCACCGCCAACGCTCTGGACACCATCCCCGGGCCCTTGCGCGACCGCATGGAGATCATCGCGCTCTCGGCCTACACCGCCGGCGAAAAGCTGCAGATCGCCAAGCGCTACCTGGTGCGCCGCCAGCTGGAGGCGAATGGTCTCAAGCCCGAGCAGGTGCAGATCGAGGACTCCGCCCTGGTCCGCATCATCCAGGCCTATACCCGCGAAGCCGGCGTGCGCTGGCTGGAGCGCGAGATCGGCCACGTCATGCGCAGCACCGCCATGCGCATCGCCGAGGGCACGGCAACCCGGATCACCATCACCGACGCTGACCTGGAGCCGATCCTGGGCCAGCCCCGGTTCGAGAACGAAGCGGCCATGCGCACGACCGTGCCCGGCGTCGCCACCGGCCTGGCCTGGACGCCGGTGGGCGGCGACATCCTGTTCATCGAGGCGGCCAGGACGCCGGGCAGCGGCAAGCTGATCCTCACCGGCCAGCTGGGCGAGGTGATGCGCGAGAGCGCCCAGGCGGCGCTCAGCCTGATCAAGACCAAGGCCGCCAGCTTAGGGATAGACGAGGCCAGCTTCGAAAAGAGCGACATTCACGTCCACGTGCCCGCCGGCGCCACCCCCAAGGACGGCCCCAGCGCCGGCGTCGCCATGTTCACCGCGCTGGCCTCGCTGCTGACCAACCGCACGGTGCGCAGCGACACCGCCATGACCGGCGAGATCAGCCTGCGCGGTCTCGTCCTGCCCGTCGGCGGCATCCGCGAAAAGGTCATCGCCGCCGCCGCCGCCGGCATCACCCGCGTCATGCTCCCGGCCCGCAACCGCCGCGACTACGACGAGATCCCGCAAGAGGTGCGCGACAAGCTGGAGTTCGTCTGGCTGGAGCGGGTGGACGACGCGGTCGCGGCGGCGTTGGGGCCGGTTGGGGCTTAATCCTGCCCAAGGAGATCAATTCTTTTTACAGGTTGGCCGCCGCGAAGTTATCGGCGGCGTCCATGAGGGGCGAGAGATGAACGGACACCACCTCAACAACCGCATCGCCTATCCCTGTATGAGGCGGCCGCCCTGCGTCCGACTACCAGGCTACGGTGGCGCCGTCGTGGCCGTAAAAGCCGTGTGCCCTGGTGCCGGCTTTGGTCTCGACGACGTTGATCACACCCTTGCAGCTCTCTTCGACTGAAAGCATGGCGTTTGGGCCGCCCATATCGGTGCGCACCCAGCCAGGGCTGATCGACAGCACCGTCAGCCTTCGATCACCAAGGCCGGCCGCGAACCCGCGGGTGAGCTTGTTCAAGGCTGACTTGCTGGCCGAATAGAGGTCCGCGCTGCCGCGGAAGTTGTTCGAGACGCTACCCAGGCCCGACGACATCATGGCGATGACGCCCGTTCCATCGCGCATCAGGTCGACGAAAGCCTCGGCCACGTGGATTGGCGCCACTGTGTTGGTGACGAAGAGGCGCGCGACATCTTCGCGCGTCGCGGCCGCGGCCTTGATCCGCCCAAGACTGATGCCGGCGTTGACGAACAGCAGGTCGAGCGTCTCGTTGGAAAGGCGTTTGGCAAGGGCGTCGATCTCACTGCTCTTCTCGAGGTCGAGGGTTTCGATGCGGACCTTGCCGTCGGAATTTTCGGCCAGGGCCGTCAGGCCCGAGGCAGTCCCAGGTGAGCGTAGTGTCGCGATCACGTTCCAGCCTCGTCCGACGAGCTCTTTGACGAGGCCTAGGCCCAGGCCCCTTGAGGCCCCGACGACGAGCGCAGTGCGTTCCGCCATGTCAGTTCTCCAGATCGTTCGCCCACCAGGCTAGCAACGTCCGGAAAGCGACGCGAGCGCGACGACGGCGGAAAGGTGAGCGTCGCTAGACGGCCCTTTCATTGGGCGTAGTGATCGACCAGACGGTTTGTAGCCTGCGGAACGTAGCCAGCGGGACTTCCGGCTATCCTGTCAATGCGGACCGGCCGAGGGAGACACGGGATGAGCGAACGACAACACCGCTTTGCGGGAAGGACGGCCATCATCACCGGGGCGGGCGCCGGCATCGGCATGGCCACGGCTCTGCGCTTCGCCGCCGAGGGGGCGCGGGTGATCGCCGCCGACATCTCCACCGAGCGGCTGGCTGCGCTGGAGGCGAAGGCGCTGGCCGGCTCGATTGTCACGGTCGCTGGCGACCTCGCACGAGAGGAGAGCGTACAGGCCGTCGTGGCGGCCGCCGAGGGCCAGATCGACGTTCTGGCGAATGTCGCGGGGATCATGGACGCCTTCCTGCCCGCGGCGGAGGTCGACGACGCCACCTGGGAGCGGGTAATGGCGGTGAATGTGACGGCGCTGATGCGCCTGATGCGGGCGGCGCTGCCGGTCATGATCCAGGCCGGGAAGGGCGCGATCGTCAACATCGCCTCCGAAGCCGGCCTCCGCGGCTCGGCGGCCGGCTTCGCCTACACCACTTCGAAGCATGCGGTGATCGGTATGACGCGGAGCGCGGCCTTTATGTACGCCAAGGACGGCATCCGCGTGAACGCGATCGCACCCGGCGGGGTCCGCACGAGCATCGAGGGGTCGATGAAATCGGCGCTCGCCGTCGCCCGGCAGGGGCCGCTCCTACAGAGCGTCGTGCCACCGCCTGCCGAGGCCGACGACATCGCGGCGGCCATCGCCTTCCTGGCCAGCGACGAGGCGAGCAACATCAACGGCGCGATCCTCCCCTCCGATGGTGGCTGGTCGGTCCTCTGACGCCAACGTCCGCTAACGACCCACAGCGGTCTTTCCCAAGGTCCGCCTCCAGCTTAGCGAACTCCTAGGTCCGCCGCTGGCGGGTCTGCCTAGAAATCGGAGACACGTGCGCCTTGCACGCTCGCGGTTCAGCACGCCGGGCCGCGACCACGCAGGTTGAGCAAGATCAACGCGACCGATTTCTAAAGAGCAGAAGCTCACCATGTTTCTACAGGAAAGACTCCCGGTCATGTTCACAACGAGGCCCGATCCCATCGTAGTTACTTGGACGATGGGTCATTGGTCCATATTCCACTATGGCCAAGCGCTGGCTTCATACGAATCTGAGTGTGACGCCCGCCGAGCGGCGCTGGCTATCGAGCGGCTACGGCCCAAACAGGGCGCGGACGGCCCCTGCTCTGCAAGAGTGAAGTAGGACTTGGCTGACGATCTGTCGGGGTGCGGTCATCTTTCCGGCCTGTTGGCGCGGCGCTGATGGCCGCTGGCCCTGATGGAGTTCGCTGACCTCCAAATTGATCTCCATCAAGGGTCGCCGGCGGCGATTAATTCACCATATTTCACGAATCACCTTGCTACGAGAAGGCGTGAGACTGGTCTCATGCGAGCGACATCTCAGATCGGTCGGGTCGGCGCCGGGTTCCGCCTTGTCGTGAACGGCCGCGAATCCGAACCCATGGAGGAGATCTCCGGGCTCGCGGCGAGGGCGGAGGAGGTGTTCGCGACGCACGCCGATCTGCGCGATTGGCTTTTCTGCGTGCTTCACCGGCGCCTCCATGGCCTCTCTGAGCGACCGAGGGGGCGATGCCCCAAAGTGGCCGCTGCCGCGTGCGCCATAAGGTTCAAGGGCGAGTGCCCGACATCGAGCACGCCGCGCGAGTTCGACGAGGTCATGAGCTCTCTTCCAACCTCCCGGCTCGAAGCCCTACTGAGGCTCGAACAGGACGCCGAAAAATCCAGTTAGACTCACCGCACCAGCGCCCATCCGCACAGATTCGCGGGGCCATCTGGGAAATGCGGGCTTGGAGATATCCCTGTGGGACAACAGTGGGGCGGCGCCGATGCCTTAGCGGCCCGATCATGCCCGCCGACGAGGTGGGGTTATGACCGGTGTGGGTGGGGGCGGCCATCCGCGACGTGCGCAAAGGGCGGTCTTCGCATCCAATGCCGGGCAGTCGTCGTCCACCGTTTCATGTTCAGAGTGGTCAGCAAACGCCCAAATGGATACGAGGCGCCTTACGGAGCCATCTTCCTATCGTAGCGAAACAGTTGTTGGTCGCCGAAAAAGACTTCTATCGCCTCGCATTCCGAGTGCAGTGCAAGCATCTCGCGGGCGCGGCCCATGGCTTCGGCGTCGGTCCTGCAAATGACCGGTTCGAAGCGGAGCTGCTCGCCTCCGTCGCGCAGATAGAACGTGTACGTCTTGCGCAAGCCGTCGCCGCCTCGAAGGCACACAACGTCGCGCAGCGCCTTCCGCCAAGTCATTGATCTAGATCAACGTCTCGAAGCGGGTGCGGCGAAGGCTCGACGTGTCGTGCGTGGGCGTGAGGAAGAGTGTCTAGACGACCCAGGCAGCAATGATCTGGATCAATGCGGGCGTCGGCGGATGGCGGGATTCTGAAACATCTAAGGGAGGAGCCGTCGGCGGCCACACGATCGTCGTCGCCGAACGGTCAACGTCGATGCATCCGGGTCCTGGCCGAAGGCTTCAGATGGGCGACATGACGAGGTAGGCACATGGCCGCGCCGAAGCAGCAGTATGACATCATCGTCGTCGGCGGCGGCATAAACGGTCTCGCCGCGGCGGCCTATCTGCAGAAGTCCGGCCTGCAGACCGCGGTGTTCGAACGGCGGGACGAGTCCGGGACCTTCTGTTCGACCGAGGAGGTGCTTTATCCGGGCGTGAAGGTGAACATGCACGCCTCCCTGCTGCTCACGCACTACGGCCAAGCCTATGTGGACCTCGAACTCGAGCGGTTCGGCCTGGAGCTCCTGAGGCCGCCCGGATCCAAGTACGCCTATTTCTATCCCTTCCTGGACGGGAACGCCCTGCTGTTCTCGGGCCGCGACGCCCGGGAGACCTATGAAGCCTGGCAGCGCATTTCCCCGAATGACGCCGAGACCTTCCGGAAGATCGCCAACTTCTTCGGGCCGATCATGTCGGTCATGGGGCGGGGCGGACCGCCGAGCCGGCAGACCGACGAGAGCTTCCTGGCCTTCCTCGATGCCAACGAATCCATCCCGTTTCTGCCGAAAGACTGGATTTGGATGACCGGGATCGAATTCGCCGACTGCCTGTTTGAGAACGAGCAGGTCAAGGTGGGCCTCCTCAGCTACGCGGCCACCTCCGGACTGGACGGACTCAGCAGCCGGATCGCCGGGCCGCTCGCCGTCCTCAACTTCCTGACCCTGTTCACGGCCGAGGGGGGCTACACCGCGCGCGGCGGCAGCCACGACCTGACCCACTCGCTGGTGCGCTGCTTCACGCACTACGGCGGCAAGATCTTCTACAACTGCGCGGTCGAGAAGGCGGTCATCGAGAACAATCAGGTCACCGGCGTCTTCCTTTCGAAGTCGGCCACCTACCCCGAGGCGGAGTTCAAGGCCTCGAAGGCGGTGATCAGCGACCTGAGCGCCAAGCCCACTTTCTTCGGCCTGATCGGCGAGGAGCACCTGCCCGCCTCGGCCAGGGTCGCCCTCAAGCGGTTCGACTATCGCGGTTCCAGCCTGTTCACGAACTACTATGTGATGAGCGAGCGGCCGAACTTCGCGGCCTCGGCGAAGTTCCCGGAGGTGAACAACACCTTCGTCTACAACTTCGGCGCGGAGACCCTGGACGACGCCTCCAGACTGATCGACGGCTGCATGGTCAGGGATGTGCCTCCCGATCCGCCGGTCGTATGGGGCGCGGCCTTCAACTACTGCATCGCCGACCCGACCCAGGCGCCGCCGGGGCAGTACACCATACTGACCTGGGCGATGGTCCCCTACGACATCCGTCCGCTCGGCGGGCCGGAGAAATGGGACGATCTGCGCGAAGCCTATGCGGACAAGGTCGAGGACGTGCTGGTCCAGTATCTGCCCAACCTGAAAACCTCGAAGCTGGCCCGCTACGTCAACACGCCCCACGACTACGTGCGCCGCAACCCGCATTGCGGCGGCAACATGCACCCCAGCGGCTCGGTCAACGAGGCTCAGATGTGGAGCTGGAAGCCCTTTTCGGGCTGTGGCGCCCCCAAGACCCCGATCGACCGGTTCTACATCTGCCAGTCCACGGGCGTGGCCAACTACACCAACCTCGCCGCCGGCTACGCGGCGGCCTGCGAGGTCATCGACGATCTGAACGTTCCCCGGCCGGATTGGTGGAAGGCCAAGGCCTTCGACGGCGCGGCCGAATTGCTGCGTCGCCAGGGAGTCACCCAGAGATTCACCGTCGATTGATCAGGCCCGGACGCATCCGAAGACCGCTCAGCGGGGAGAACACGGTATGGCCGAAACCAAGCAGTGCGATGTCGTCGTTGTCGGCGCGGGTCACAACGGCCTGACGGCGGCCGCCTATCTGGCCAAGGCCGGCGCCAAGGTCCTCGTCGTCGAGCGACGCCACGAGACCGGCGGCGCCCTGGTGACCGAGGAGTTCTCCGGCTACCGCTTCAACCTTCACGCCAACTACATGCTGATGCTGGATGTCGCCCCGCCCTACCAGGACCTGGGGCTCGAGGCCGATGGCTGCGTCTACATCCGGCCGGACGCCGAGGCGTCCCTGCTGATGAAGAACGGCGATGCGATCACGCTCTACGCCGACATCGACCGGTCTGCGCAGTCCATCGCCCGGCATTCGCAGAAGGACGCCCAGCGCTTCCGGGAGGTCTACCTCGACTACAAGCAGATCGCCGACGAATACCTGATCCCCGCCACCTACGGCCGTCCCGTGGGATCGGCGCAGTTGGCGGCCGCCTACATGCAGAGCGAGTTGGGTCAGCGGATTCTGAAGGTGTCCGAGATGACGCCGAAGGAAATCTGCGAAAGCTGGGGCTTCGAGACGCCCGGACTGAGCGCCCTGCTCCTCTACCTCGTCTGCATGTGGGGCATCGATCCGGAGGAGTCGAACTCCAGTTACCTGGTGCCGCTCTACTTCAACCGCATGCTCAACGCGACGCTGGTCCGCGGCGGCTCCCACCGGCTGTCCTCCACTCTCCTGAAGGCCGGGATCCTGGCCGGAATGGATGTGATCGAGAACCATGAGGTCAAACGGTTCATCGTCGAAGGCGGCGTCGCGAAGGCGGTGGAGATCGCCCCCACCGGGACCAACGGGCCGATCACACGCATCGAGGCCCGTGCGATCGTGACCTCGACCGATCCTGTGACCACGTTCGGCGAATTCATCCCCGAGGACGAGGTGCTGGCGCGATCGAAGCTCTGCCTGAACACCGCGCGCAACTGGGAATGGGAACAGAGTTCGCTCTTCCTTCGCCACCTCGCGCTCAAGCGCAAGCCGCACTTCAGGGCCGAGAGCCAGGACCCCGGCGTGGCGACGGCCTTCATCAGGGTGTTCGGCGTCGAGACCCCCGAGGACGTGGTCACGCACCTGAAGGAGGTGATGGAGGGGCGGCTGCTGCACGATATCGGGCACGTCACTTTCACCACCGACCTCGACCCGGCCCAGGCGCCCCGCGAGATCGACCCCGAGGGCGCGGTCTGCCGGATCGAGGCCTGCGTACCCTATGCGCCGGCGTCGGGCGACTGGGCTGAGCTGTCCACCATGTACGGCGATCGCTTGCTGGCCAAGCTCGCCGAATACATGACCGACTTCGATCCGGCGACCATCATACGGCAGTACGACTACACGCCGGTCAGTATAGAGATGAAGATCCCGCAGATGAAACGCGGTTCGTTCAAACACGGCGCCTACATCATGACGCAGATGGGGTATTCGCGGCCGAATGTTCACTGCTCGTCGTACAAGACGCCGATCGACAATCTCTACTTGTGCGGCGCCAGCACCTTCCCCGGTGGCATGATCACCTTTGGCGGCGGCTACAACTCGGCCAAGGTCGTCGCCGAACAACTCGGCCTGAATGTCTGGTGGACGGAACCGGACTCCGTCGCGGCGGCCCGCGAAAAGGGGTTCCTGTTATGATCGTCTGGTCCCGGGGACTGGGGAAGCAGCGGCTGCCGCTCGACCTGGCGGACGCGAGCCTCACCGCAAACGCCGATCATCTGGCGCTGAAGGGGACGATCGAGCCGGTGTGCTGGGACTACGCCATCATGCTGTCCCCCTCCGACCTGAGGGACTTCCTCAAGCTGCTGGCCAGGCCAGAGACGGCCCGGTTCCTGTCCGAGCGAGGCGGCCTGTTGACTCCGTTCATCCTGAGCTTGATCGCAGCGGCGCCGGGCCTGATCCTGAAGGTCCTGGCGACGAAAGCCCGCGCAGTGTTCGGCAAAGGAAAACGCGATGCGCTTCTGGTCTGAGGGTCTCGGCGACAAGGAGCTGATCATGGGGCTCGACCGGGCGCAGATCGAGCGCAAGGAAGACGGCATGTCCCTCAC
>CALAEG010000455.1 GCA_937890965.1 uncultured Caulobacteraceae bacterium
TGCCACGTTCGTTCTGGGCGATGGCCCAGACCGCGCCATTGTCCTGCGGGGCAGACACCGCGAGGCCAGTTGAGACTTCATTTTGGGTCTTGTTGAGATCCATGGCGGTCGCGGTCAGGTTTTGCAGTGCGACCAGCGCGCCGGGATTCGAATTCACGCTTAGCATGATCAGAAAGTCCTTTTCTCAGGTGTCCGGCGTCATTTTGACGGCCGAGGGCATTTTGCCCGATGACATCCAATGCAAGGCGCGGACCGGGCCCGGCCGGGCGGCGCGCCCAACCAGGCCATTGAGAAGGAAGAACTAAATCACCCGGCCCCTGGCGCCGGCGGCGGCGATAGGCAAGTTTGACTCGGCAAAATTTACCCTTTGCTAGCCAAACCTTGCCGGGCGGGCCTTAGCCGAGGGCGCGGACGCCCAGGCCCTGCATCATGATGCGATTGATCTCGATGAGGGGCTCGAACGCCTCCTCCTGACGCACGACGGCGCTGGTGTGCCGGCCGACCCACATGCTGAGCGAGATGATCTGGGCGCGCAGGTCTGCGGCCAGGGCGTTGTTCGGGCGCGCGCAGTCGGCGGCCAGGGTCATCCATAGCCGCCTGTTCCAGTCGAGCGCCTTGATGCGGGTCTTGAAGTCGTCGGACGGCGTCTCGGCCGCCTCGATCAACGCCCGGGTTACCTCGCCGAACAGGCGGTATTCCGAGTCGCGCGGCTGTTCGGACCGCTCAGCCGCTTGTTGATAGGCTTGAAGCGACATGGCCCAACCTTTCGTCTTCGTACTCGATCAGCTTCCGGCACAAGACCAGGGCCTTGTAATATTCGCGCTGCAGAACGTGTTTCGAAACGTTGACACATTCGGCCAGCACCTGCGGATTGCTGATCGCCCCCATGAATTCCTGTAGCCGGCGCACAAACTCTTCGTGCCAGGCGCCGGCGTTCTGCTCATCCAGGTACATCATCATGACCGGGAAATAGATCCGCCGGGACGGCGTATTCGCCTCCTCGGCCTGCATGATGTCCTTCTCGCGCAGCACCGAAGCCTTGTTCTGCAACAGCAGCACGCCGCGCCGGTCGCCGTTCTGCACCACAGCCCCGTTCAAAACGAACTTCTCCCCGGGCTTGAGCGACAATTTCAGCGGCATGACGGCCAAGACTCCGACGGCGGCGGCACGAGATGAATTAGCCCCTCGCCAACGCTTCACCCCCCGGTTCGGCGCGACGACGCGGCCACGATTAGGCTGGTTCAGTTAATGGCAAGTTGCGGCGACGGGACACCTCGACGCGCGAACTTAGCACTCCCTTAAGCCCGGGGGAGCACTCATTAACCCTGTTCACCGCCCCGCCGATCAAGCTGGAAGCCCGATTTTGATGCCCGCCGCAACCAAGACAAGACAGAGGCTGAGCAACGAAACCGCGTCGGTCAGCGACGGTTCGCCGCAGCCGGCCGGCCTTGGCCTCATCGACGCCAGCGTGGGCGATTCCGCCTCGGAAGCGGCGCTGGCCAGGCTCAACCAGGCGATCGCCGAGTTGAAGAGCCTGAGCGTCGCGCCGCTGCTGCAGGATGCGGTCGCCGCGATTCGGGTGGGCGACAGTGCGCGCGCCTCGGAACTGGCGGTCCAGGCCCTGCAGGTCGACGAACGCAACGGCCATGGCTGGCACGTGCTGGCCATCGCCCGCGAGCAATGCGGCGATTTCAAAAGCTCGATCGCCGCCTACGAGTCGGCGCTGGCCCTGTTGCCGGACCATGCCGATGTGGCCAACGATCTCGGCCGGCTGGCCTTCCGCATGGGGTTGACGGCGCTCGCGGTGCAGCTGTTCAAGGCCTATCTGGAAAAACGCCCCGACTGCCCGCAAGGCGCCAACAACCTCGCCTGCGCGCTGCGCGACCTGCACGACTATCAGGGCGCGATCGACGTGCTGACGCCGGTGATCCAGGCCAACCCCGACGTGGCCATGTTGTGGAACACCCTGGCCACCGTGCTGATCGCCCGCGGCGATACCGCATCGGCCATGCCGTTTCTTGAGGAAGCGCTGAGGCTCGAGCCCGAGTTCGCCAAGGCCCGCTATACCCGCAGCAGCGCCCGTCTGGAGTTCGGCGATCTCGACGGCGCCCTGGCCGACGTCGAGCGGGCCATCGAGCAGGTCGAGCTGGAGAACGAGCGGTCGATGATGCGCTTCGCGCGCTCGCAGATCCTGCTGGTCGGCGGCCGGGTGGCCGAGGGCTGGGACGCCTATGAGTCCCGCTTCGACGATCAGTTCGCCAGCGCCCTGCACATGGTCGTCGACCGGCCGCGCTGGACGCCGGAAAGCGACCTCGACGGCCGCTCCATGCTGCTGATCGGCGAGCAGGGCCTGGGCGACGAGGTGATGTTCGCCAACTATTTGCCGGACCTGCTCGAAGTCCTGGGACCTAAAGGCCAGCTCTCCGTAGCCTTGGAATCGCGGCTGATCCCGCTGTTCCAGCGCTCGTTTCCGAGCGTCGCCTTCAGCCCCCACGCCTCGTTCAAGCTCGACGGCCACCACCTGCGCACGACGCCGGGCGTCGATCTGGCCAAGATCGATCTCTGGGCGCCGCTGGCCTCGCCGCTGCGGCGCTTTCGCCCCACCGTGGCGTCGTTTCCGGACCGCGGCGCCTTTATGACCGCCGATCCGGCGCGCATCGCGCACTGGCGCTCGATCCTGGCCGCGCTGCCGGGCCGGAAGGTCGGCATCCTGTGGAAGAGCCTGAAGCTGGACGGCGCCCGCCTGCGCGAATTTTCGCCGTTCGAGCGCTGGCGCGGCGTGCTGGGCGCGCCCGGGATCACCTTCGTCAATCTGCAATACGGCGACTGCGAGGCCGAGATCGAGCAGGCGCGCGAGATGTTCGGTGTGGAGATCTGGCGGCCGCCCGGCATCGATCTGAAGATGGACCTGGACGACCTGGCCGCCCTTTGCGTGGCGCTCGACCTGGTGCTCGGGCCGGCCAACGCCACCAGCAATATCGCCGGCGCCTGTGGCGCGCCCGTCTGGCTGATCTCGACCCCGGTCGCCTGGCCCAGGCTGGGGACCGATCGCTATCCCTGGTACCCGGCCACCCGGGTCTTCTCCACCAAGGCCTTCGGCCAATGGAACGGGGTGATGGAGGAGATCGCCGCGGCGCTCGCGGAACTGTAGCTCCTCTTCCGCGCCTATCTCCACCGTGGCGGAATTGGGGGAACGTCCGCCATCGCTCAGGGTTTTAACTCCCAGCAGGGCCGCGGCTGGCGGCCCCTGAGGAGTCTGCCATGGCCCGCCCCGATCTCGATCTCGACCAGGATGCCGTCGATCCACAGGACCAGGCGGAGACGGCCGACGAAACCCACCTGAACGAAGACGCCGACGAATTCACCACGCTCGAAGAGGCCCCCAACGCCTATGACGACACCGCGGCCGACGACGACAATGTCGAGCTGACGCCGCTCGACGAGAGCGAGTTCGACGACGCGGACGCCGACGAAGACGATGACGATACCGACGCCAATGACGAGCTCGACGACACCCCGGATGAATTCCAGCCCGAGGTCGAATGGGCCGAGGCTACCGAACGCGACGGCGACCAGGCCGAGGCCGAGGCCGACGACGCTCTTGAAGGCGACGAGATCGAGGGCCTGGACCAGGTTGGCGACGCCGATACGGTCGAGGGCGGCGAGGACGACTTCACCAACTTCCAGTCCCGCAAGCTCAGCGATCAGCAGCTCGACGAGCTTGGCTACGACGGCCAGCGTTCCGGGCAG
The DNA here is from genome assembly GCA_937890965.1 of uncultured Caulobacteraceae bacterium. GTDB lineage: Bacteria > Pseudomonadota > Alphaproteobacteria > Caulobacterales > Caulobacteraceae > Poindextera. Next base: position 3,751 of record CALAEG010000455.1, read on the forward strand.
ACGCGGTCAGACTGACGCGCCCGCGCTAATCGCGCTTTGCAAGCTTGCGCCCTCCCCTTAGTGTGCGTTGAATCGAACAGTTGTTAGAGGCGGCCTACGACCGCCCGAAGGGGACGAATGAGCAAGCAGCGCTTTGAAGGCACGCAGGACTATGTGGCGACCGACGATCTGAAGGTCGCGGTCAATGCGGCTATCGCGCTCGAACGGCCCTTGCTGGTCAAGGGCGAGCCCGGAACCGGCAAGACCGTGCTGGCCTATGAGGTCGCCAAGGCGCTGAATTCGCCGTTGATCACCTGGCACATCAAGTCCACCACCAAGGCTCAGCAAGGCCTTTACGAATATGACGCGGTGACCCGGCTGCGGGATTCGCAGCTCGGCGACGAGCGGGTCAAGGACGTCAACAACTACATCCGCCACGGCAAGCTCTGGGAAGCCTTCGACGCGCCCGAGCGTCCCGTGCTGCTGATCGACGAGATCGACAAGGCCGATATCGAATTCCCCAACGACCTCCTGCAGGAGCTCGATCGGATGGAATTCTATGTCTACGAGACCAATGAGACGATTTCGGCCAAGATCCGCCCGCTGGTGCTGATCACCTCGAACAATGAGAAGGAGCTGCCCGACGCCTTCCTGCGCCGCTGCTTCTTCCACTATATCCGCTTCCCCGACGCCGACACGATGAACGCCATCGTCGACGTCCACTTCCCGGGCATCAAGAAGAAGCTGGTCGCCGAGGCGCTGCGCATCTTCTACGACATGCGCAAGGTACCGGGCTTGAAGAAGAAGCCGTCGACCTCGGAACTGCTCGACTGGCTGAAGCTGCTCCTGGTCGAGGACATCGACGACGAGGCCCTGCGCGAGCGCGATCCGACCAAGCTGATCCCGCCGCTGCACGGCGCGCTCTTGAAAAACGAGCAGGACGTGCATCTGTTCGAGCGGCTGGCCTTCCTCGCCCGTCGCGAGGGCACGGGCAACCGCCCCGGCCAATAGCGGTCACGTCGACGAAAGATTAACCGCGCTTCCTAACGCTTGATTCAACGCGCGTGTGTGAGCGTGCATGTCGTGGGGCGTCGCAGAGCCGAGGAGGGCTATGCATGACGATCGACGACTCCGCCACCACCGCCCCTGGGCAGGCCCCCGACGCCTTTCATCTGATGAAGGCCGTCCGCCGCTCGCGTCCACACGTGCTGATCGTCGACGACCATCCGGCCTGCCGCGCCATCTGCACCGCCTTCTGCGACCTGTTCGACTTCAGCTCGGAGACGGTGAGCGACGGCGCCGAGGCGATCCACGCGGTCACCTACCAGCGCTTCGACGTCATCCTGATGGACATCCACATGCCCGGCATGGGCGGCATCGAGGCGGCCCGCGCCATTCGCGCGCTCGACAGCCCGGCGGCGCGCACGCCGATCATCGCGGTGAGCACGGCCGACGACCCGAGCAGCGAGGCCCATTATCGCGATCACGGCCTCTATGCCGTTGTCGGCAAGCCGATCACCGCCTCGCGCCTGTTCACGGCGATGAACGAGGCCCTTGCCGCCGCGCCGCACGAACCGCGCAGCTGGGCCCCGCAGGCCAGCGCGAGCTGACCACGCCGGCTCGACGCTGAAGCGCCCATGGCCTCGATCACGATGATTTTGGATTCCAAAATCATGAACGTGATCGATACCTGAAGTTTAGAGCGGGTTGCGGGCGGAAAACCGCTTCACACTTTTCCTCAACCCGCTCTAGGCTTTACGGCTCAGCCATGAACCGTGCGAGCCCAGCGCCATGAGCAGCCTGCCGACCCTGATGCCGACCAAGGCCAGCGCCGAAAGCTTCGGCGGCGTCACCTATCATATCGATGGCGAGCTGGTGCCGGCGCTGTCTGTCGATGTGACAATATGTCGGTCTATTTCGAGCACCACATCCTGCTCTGGAAAAACACCACCATCCGCATCCAGCTCAAGGCGCTGAAAGGCATGCTGAAGCGGATGATCGCCGGCATGCAGATCTTCGTCACCGAGGCCTCCGGCCAGGGCATCATCGCCTTCAGCCGCGACGGGCCCGGTCACATCGTGCCCATCCACCTGAAGCATGGCGAAGAGCTGCACGTGCGCGAGCACCAGTTCCTCGCCGCCACCGGCAATATCGATTACAGCTTCGAGCGCGTGCGCGGCTTGGCCACCATGCTGTTTGGTCAGAGCGGCTTCTTCATCGACAAATTCCACGGCCATACCGGCGAGGGCGTGCTGTGGCTGCACGGCTACGGCAATGTGTTCGAAAAGGTGCTTGGGCCCGGCGAACAGATCGACATTGAACCCGGCGGCTGGCTCTACAAGGACCCGACCGTGCGCATGGACACCGTGGTCGACCGCCTGACCAGCGGCCTGTTCGGCGCCACGGTGAACTTCGTCGTCAACCGCTTCACCGGCCCGGGCCGAGTCGGCATACAGTCGATGTACCTGCACATGCCGAGCGAAGAGTGATCCTAGACATTGACCGCCAAGAATGGCGGCGCCGGGACGAGACCCAGAGGACTCCACCAATGAAATCCGCCCTGATCTTGGCCCTGCTGGGCTGTGTCGCCCTGCCCGCCAGCGCCGCGACCCTCAACGGCCAGGCGGCCTATGGCGACTGGCGCTCGGACGGGCCGGGCGTCGTGCGCCACATCACCCCGGCGGACATCCCCGACCGGGGCGCCTCGCCGATCGGGGTGGCGCCGCCCAGCCTGGCGCCGCGGCCAGCCGGCGCCGAGATCAAGACCCTGCCCGGCTTCACCGTCAGCGCCTTCGCCACCAAGCTCGAGGGCCCGCGCCTGCTGCGCCTGGCGCCGAACGGCGACATCTTCGTTTCCGAGGGCGAGACCGGAAAGGTGCTGGTGCTGCGCGCGCCCGACGGCGCCGCCACGGCCGCCCAGGTCGAGACCTTCGCCGAGGGGCTGGACCGGCCCTTCGGCATCGCCTTCTATCCGCTCGGCCCCAATCCGCGGTGGGTCTATGTGGCCAACACCAATTCGGTCATCCGCTACCCCTATCGCAACGGCGACCTGAAGCCGCGCGGGCCGGCGGAGACCATTGTTGCGCAGTTGACGGTGAGCAAGTCCGACCACTGGACGCGCGACATCGTCTTCTCGCCCGACGGCCGCAGGATGTTCGTTTCGGTCGGCTCGAGCTCGAATGTCGCCGAAAACATGCCGAAGAAGACCCCGGACGAAACGCACGCCTGGCAGGCCGGCCATGCGCTGGGCGCCGCCTGGGACAAGGAGGTCGGCCGCGCCGACGTGATGGTCGGCGATCCCGACGGCAAGAACATGCACGTCTATGCCGCCGGCATCCGCAACTGCGTCGGCATGGCCATCCATCCGGTCACCCACGACCTGTGGTGCTCGACCAACGAGCGCGACCTTCTGGGCGACGACCTGCCGCCGGACTACGTCACCCGGGTGCACGAGGGCGGCTTCTATGGCTGGCCCTGGTACTATATCGGCGACCACCAGGACTATCGCCACGCCAATGAGCGCCCAGACCTGGCCGACAAGATCACCGTTCCCGACGTGCTGATCCAGCCGCACTCGGCGCCGCTGCAGATGACCTTCTACAACGCCCGTGGGCCGGCGGCCTTCCCGGCCGAGTATCGCGGCGACGCCTTCGTGGCCCTGCACGGCTCGTGGAATCGCGGCAAGCGCACCGGCTACAAGGTCGTGCGCGTAATGCTGAAGAACGGCGTGCCCACCGGCGAATACGAGGACTTCATGACCGGCTTCGTTATCGACGGCAGAAGCGTCTGGGGCCGGCCGGTCGGGGTCGCGGCGGCCCATGACGGGGCGCTGCTGGTCGCCGACGACGGCGGCGATGTGATCTGGCGGGTCGCCTATGCGCCGCATTAGGGGCGCGCTCGCCGGTCTGGCGCTGGCCGCTGTCGCTGGCGCGGCCCAGGCCCAGGACGCGGCCAAGGGCGCGGACGTCTACCAGGAGCGCTGCGCATCCTGCCATGTGCTGAACGGCATCGGCCAGGGCCCCGGCTTGGTCGGGGTGGTGGGGCGCAAGGCCGCCTCCGTCCCCGGCTTCAACTATTCCGACGCCATGAAAGCCTCCGACCTCACCTGGACCCCGGCCAATCTCGACCGGTTCGTCAGCGGCCCGACCAAGATGGTTCCCGGCACCGCCATGCGCGCCATCGTCCCCGATCCGACCGAGCGACGCGACCTGATCGCCTATCTGGGCTCATTGAAGCACTAGAGCATGTTAGGCGAAAGTGTAGGCGGTTTCGCCGCTCGAACATGCTCTAAACTTATGATTCTAGACCCTTTTTGTCTGGTTCAGATGATTCCATCTGAACCAGAAAGGGTCTAGGGCGCCGGCCTCAGGCCCGCTGCACCTCGGTCACCTTGTAGGTCAGCAGCCGGCCGTCCTCGTCGGTGATGCTGACATATTCGCCCACCGCGAAACTGTGCTCGCCGATGCGGTAGAGCGGCTCCTCGGCGTCGCCCTGGTCGCCATAGTCGAAGAACCAGCGGCCGTTGCGATGCACCAGCTTGCCCTCCTGCGGGTCCTCGTCCGGGGCGAAGCGGCGCACGACGCTGGAGCCGCGCGCGGCCTTGAAGGCCACCTCGTCCAACTTGCCGTCCGGCGTCAGCGGCGCAACCAGCGAATAGCCGCGATGGTCGTCGCCGTCGGCGAATTCGGTGCCGGGGTTACGGGCAAGGCGCAAGACGATGCGGCTGAGGGCCATGGCGGGTTACTTTCTCTGAACCAGGGGTCAATGCGACAGGAAGAGCGAGGGCCCGTCGGTCGCGTTCAAAAAGGCGCGGGTGGTGCCGCCGAAGATATATTCCTGCAGGCGCGGGTGGCCGAAGGCGCCGGCGACCAGAAGATTGGCCTGCAGAGCCTTGGCGGCTTTCAACAGCGCCGGTCCCGGATCGCCGGAGTCGGGCAGGGTCTGCAGCTCGGACTTGATGTCCCGCTGGCTGAAGAACTGCTGCAGCCGGGCCGGGTCGAAATAGCGCGCCGATGAGGCCGGCGCAGCCAGGATCACCACGCGGCCGGCCTTTTGCAGCAAGGGCAGCGCCGTGCGCGCCGCGCGGCTGGCCTCCTTGCCGCCGTCCCAGGCCACGGCGACCGTTCCGCCGACACTAAGGCCCGCCCTGGCGACGATGGTCGGGCGCTGTTCGTCGGCGACGATCTGCTGGAAGCTCTCGGCCAGCGGCCCCCTGCCCTTGGCGGTGGGGTCGTCGAACACCACCACGTCGGAGAGCCGGCCCTCCATCGACAGCGCCGACCAGACCGGCGAGGACAGCGCGCTGAAGGTCTTGGCGCCATAGCCGAGGGCCGCGCAGGCGGCGCGCGCCGCTTTTTCGCCCTCGGCGGCGGCATCCTTCAGGCTTTGCACGGCGGTCACCTGCACGCCGCCCATGAAGCCCTCGCCCATCCAGGGCATCAGGTCGGCGACGTCGGCGGGGGCATAGACACAGGCCAGTTCGGCCTGGAACGGCTCGGCCAGCGCGGCGGCGAAGGCCAGGACGGCCTTGTCGGCGTCGCCGCCAGCGACCGGCGCCATGATCCGCGCCCAACTCATGCTCAAGCCCGCCATCGTCACGCTCCCGGCTTATTCCTTGGCGAAACCGACGCCGTTCGAATTACGATAGATCAATTGACGCCGCGTCCACAGCAAAGGAACGAACGGGTGGCGAAAGGGCTGCAAGGCGCCGCTCGATCCAAGCCGCCGCCCCGCGCCTGGCAGCGCATGCTGTCCGGCCGCCGGCTGGATCTGCTCGACCCCTCGCCGCTCGATATCGAGATCGAGGACATCGCCCATGGGCTGGCGCGGGTGGCCCGCTGGAACGGGCAAACCTTCGGCGAGCACGGCTTTTCGGTCGCCCAGCATTCGCTGGTGGTCGAGGAGATCGCCGCCCATATCGAGCCGACGCTAGAGCCGCGTTGGCGGCTGACCGCCCTGCTGCACGACGCGCCGGAATATGTGATCGGCGACATGATCTCGCCGTTCAAGGCGGCGCTTGGCCTGAACTACAAGAGCTTCGAGGATCGGCTGGAAGCCGCCATCCATCATCGCTTCGGCCTGCCGGCCCGACCGCCGGCGAGCGTCAAGGCGCTGATCAAGCAGGCGGACCAGGCCAGCGCCTTCTTCGAGGCGACCCAGCTGGCCGGCTTCACCACCATCGAAGCCCTGGGCTTTTTCGGCCGGCCGCCCAAGGGCTACCATCTCGACATCCGCCCGATCGCCGCATCGGAGGCCCAGGCCCAGTACGTCCGCCGCTTTCATCTGCTATCGGAGGCGGCGGGGTTTGCGCCCGCGGCCCAGGCGGCCGATACGGAATAGGCCATGACCCTGATCGTCTGTTCCTTGAGCGACATGCCCGGCGTCGTGCGCCGGCGGCAGGCGTCGCACCTGGTGACGCTGATCGATCCCGGCACGCCGGTCGAACGGCCGCTGGGCGTGCCGGAAAGCCGGCATCTGCGGCTGGACGTCGATGACATCGACGCGCCGACGGCGGGCTATCGGGCGCCGGACATGGACTCGGTGGTGCAACTGCTGGAGTTCAGCCGCACCTGGGACGCCAGCGCGCCCATGGTCGTCCACTGTTTCGCCGGCATCAGCCGCTCGACCGCCAGCGCCTTCGCCATCGCCTGCGACCGCAATCCGGACATCGCCGAGGCGCGGATCGCGCTCGCGCTTCGCCAGGCGGCCAGCCACGCCATGCCCAACCGCCGCATCATAGCCCTGGCCGACGATCTGCTGGGGCGGCGCGGGCGCATGGTCGAGGCGATCGAGGCCATCGGCGGCCATAATTTCACGCCCATCGGCGTGCCCTTCGACCTGCCGGTGCGGTTTTGAGCACGCCCGCCACCGCCGTCGTCATCGGCCTCTCCGCCGTGGTCGTCGCCGTGCGCGACCGCGAGGCCGTGGCGCTGACGGTGCGCACCCACGATCCGCGCACGGGCGAGCCGTCCAGCCTGCTCGGCCTGCCCTTCGGCCCGTTCGATCCGGACGGCCACCGCACCTTCGAGCTGGCGCTCCGCGCGTTCGTGACCCAGCAGACCCGGTTCGAACTCGGCTATGTCGAGCAGCTCTACACTTTCGGCGACCGCGGCCGCGACGCGCCGCGCGCCGATGTCGGGGCCGGCGCGGCGCGGGTGATCTCGGTGGGCTATCTGGCCCTGACGCCGCAGGCGGTGCGGGCGCTGGGCCCCGACACGGTCTGGACGCCCCTTACCCGCTTCTTCCCGTGGGAGGACTGGCGGCGCGGCCGTCCGGCCCTGATCGACGAGGCGATCGCGCCGAGACTGGCCGACTGGGCGTCGACCGACGAGCGGCGGGGGCGCATGCGGCTGCTGTTCGCGCTCGATGGCGCGCCCTGGAACGAGGAACGGGTGCTGGAGCGCTATGAGCTGCTCTATGAGGCCGGCCTGGCGCCCGAGGCTGGCCGCGACCGCGAGCGGGCCCGTGGCCTGGCCGGCGCTGAGCCCAGGGCCCTGTCGCCGGCGCTTGGCGAGCCCATGCTGTCGGACCACCGGCGCATCCTGGCCACCGGCCTTGGGCGGCTGCGCGGCAAGCTGAAATATCGCCCGGTGGCCTTCGAACTGACCCCGGCCGAATTCACCCTCTCGCAACTGCAGCGCACGGTCGAGGCGGTGGCCGGCGTCTCGCTGCACAAGCAGAACTTCCGCCGCGGCCTGGAGCGCACCGACCTGGTCGAGGGGCTTGGCCGCCTGCAACCGGAAACCGGCGGCCGCCCGGCGGAACTGTTCCGCTTCCGCCGCGAACGCCTGAGCGCCGGCCCGGCGCCGGGCATGGCCTTGCCGCTGCTGCGGGAGGTCTGACAGGCCGGTCGCCATCTGAGCCCGCCCGTCAACGCTCTGCCAAAACGCCCAACCCTGCCTTTCCCCCATCTAGGGGGAAGGGTTCTTGGGTCTTAGAACTTCCGCACGTAGGCGGCGGAGAAGACGTTGGCGTCGAGATCGGAGCGGTCGGCGGTTTCGCGGGTGTAGTCGAGCCGCACCCCGTTGGCGCCGTCGAAGAAATACTGGCCGCCGACGCCGGCGTTCCATGTGGTCTGATAGCGATTGAAGTCGTTGTTCAGCGGCTGCGAAACGTGCAGATCGCTGGCCCCATAGCCGATCCGGGCCAGCAGATCGGCGTTCGGCAAGATCGGCAGGAAACCCACCGCATAGGCGGCGTACTGGTCGCGCAGGCTGACGTCCGAGCGCGTGCCGCCGACATCGGCGCGGGCGCTGTTGAAGCCGCCGGACAGTTCGCCTTCGACACCGATATAGCGGCCGAAGCGCGCGCCAAGCCGGCCGGTGACCGCGCCGATATTGGCGCTGTTGTCGTTGAGGTCTTCGACGCCCAGGGTGCCGTAGCCGCTGATGCCGCTGAGGCTCATCGGTTGCGCGAGCGCCGGCGCCGCGGCGCCGAGCACCGCCAGGGTAGCGGCGGCGAGAACGAGCGATTTCATGACGGGATACTCCTACTGATGAGAGACTTTTCTTGCGCCCGCCCAGCCGTCGGACCCTGGAACCCGCCAGTGGCCGCTTGAGGACGTCGATGTGGCCGGAATGTGGGCCACGTTGCGTTGCAGCAACGAGGGCTGCTCTCGCTAGAGCGCCATTCGCTCCGATAGAATCGGAGCGGCGCTCCAGGTCTTTTCGTGGTCGCGCTTTCTGGCGGCGAACCGGTCCCCACTTCGCCCGATAGCGCTCTAAAGCAGGTAGGTGAGCGCCGCGATCACCTCGCCGAGGCCGCCGAGCGCGCCGGCGGTGTACCAGGGCCAGCGCTTCTTGGTGACGATGGCGATGGTCGAGAGCGCTATGCCCATTTCCAGGAGCGTCGCCCCGATGGTCAGGCGGTGGTGGCGGCCCTCATGGACCTCGCTGAGCTTGATCTGCTCTTCGCGGGCGCCTTCGAGCTTCTTGGCATCAGCCCCGGCGACATCGCCGTCCGCGCCCTCGGCCTTGGACTTCTTCAGATAGTCCTGGGCGTGGGCGGCGCTGCTGTCGGCGGCCACGGCATAGAGGTTCTTCTTGATGCTCTTGGCCTCGTAGAGACTCCACTGGTCGGTGGCCTGGTCTTGCAGCAAGACCGCCCGGTTGGCCGCGATGATGGCGCCGGCGCTCTCGAAGGTCTCCAGGCTGGAGGTCAAGGCCGCCAGCACCGCCAGGACGGCGATGGTGATCGAGACCAGCGAAATGAACGGGTCGTTGGCGTGCGCCGCGTGTTCGGCGTGTTCCAGATGTTCGTGGGCGTCCAGGGCCATGTCGTCGCTCACCGCTTCCCGCGCTCAGCTTTTGTGGCTAAGCGCGGCCTGCGCCGCCGCCAGCCGGGCGATGGGCGTGCGGTAAGGCGAGCAGGAGACATAGTCCAGGCCGATCTGCTCGCAAAAGGCGATCGAGGCCGGATCGCCGCCGTGTTCGCCGCAGATGCCGAGCTTGACCTCGGGCCGCACGGCCCGGCCGCGCTCGGCGGCGATGCGGATCAGGGCCCCGACGCCATCGATGTCCAGGCTGACGAAGGGATCCTTCTCGAAAATCCCCTTGTCCATATAGGCGCCCAGGAAGCGGGCGGAGTCGTCGCGGCTGATGCCGAAGGTGGTCTGGGTCAGGTCGTTGGTGCCGAAGGAGAAGAATTCGGCGTTGTCGGCCAGTTCTCCGGCCAGCAGGGCCGCGCGCGGCAGTTCGATCATGGTCCCGACGCTGTACGGGACCTCGAAGCCCTTTTCGGCCATGACCTGGCGCGCGATCCGATCCGTCAGTTCACGGAGGAACTTCATTTCCTCGGCCTTGGAGACCAGCGGATGCATGATCTCGGCCCGTGGCGCGGGCTTGCCGGCCATGGCGATCTCGCAGGCGGCCTCGATGATGGCGCGCACCTGCATCTCGTAGATTTCCGGGTAGGAGATGCCCAGCCGGCAACCGCGATGGCCGAGCATGGGGTTGGTCTCGGCCAGGTCCCTCGCCCGCTGCATCAGCTTGCCGGCGTCCAGCCCGGTCGCCTTGGCCACCGCCTCCACCTCCTCGCGGCTGTGCGGCAGGAACTCGTGCAACGGCGGATCGAGCAGCCGGATGGTGACCGGCAGGCCCTCCATGATGGTGAAGAGCTCGATCAGGTCCGAGCGCTGCATCTCCAGCATCTTGGCCAGCGGCGGGCGGCGGCCGGCCTCGTCGTCGGCCAGGATCATCTCGCGCACGGCGACGATGCGCTCGGCGTCGAAGAACATGTGTTCGGTGCGGCACAGACCGACGCCCTCGGCCCCGAAGGCCAGCGCCATGCGCGCATCTTCCGGCGTCTCGACATTGGCCCGCACCTCCAGCCGCCGCGCCGCATCGGCCCAATCCATCAGGATGGCGAAGTCGCCGCTCAGCTCC
>CALAEG010000456.1 GCA_937890965.1 uncultured Caulobacteraceae bacterium
GACTGGAGTTCAGACGTGTGCTCTTCCGATCTCTGATCGGCCCGTCCGGCTCCGGTAAGTCCAGCCTGCTGCACGCCGCTGGCCTGCTGGAGCGGCCGACTGCCGGCCAGATCGTCATCGACGAGCGCGACTGTTCCAAGCTGAACGACACCGCGCGCAGCCGGGTGCGGCTGGGCCTGATCGGCTTCATCTATCAGTTCCACCATCTGTCGCCGGAGTTCAGCGCGCTGGACAATGTCGCCCTGCCGCAGATGATGGCCGGGCGCACCCGCGTCGCCGCCCGGCGCCGCGCCGGGGCGATCCTCGAACATCTGGGCCTGGCCGACCGGCTGAACCACCAGCCGGGCCAGCTTTCCGGCGGCGAGCAGCAGCGGGTCGCCATCGCGCGTGCGCTCGCCAACGAGCCCAGGCTGGTGCTGGCCGACGAGCCCACCGGCAATCTCGACCCGACCACCTCGCGGGCGGTGTTCCAGAGCCTGTCGGACCTGGCCAGCGCCACCGGCGTCGGCGTGCTGATCGCCACCCACAATATGGAGCTGGCCAGCCACATGCACCGGGTGCTGGCGCTCAGGGACGGCCACCTGGAAGCGCAGTAGCGCTATTGGCCGCCGTCGCCTTTGCGCCCGTTTCCAGGTTATGCTTGTTCAGTTGAGAGCCCCGGGCCGCGCCGAGACCCGGGCGATGTTGGGAGACAGACGCCTATGACCGACGCCGCCACGGCCGAGCCGGCCGCCAAGACCTGGCCTGCCATGTCCATCGCCCAGGCGCACGCCATGCTGACCGCGCCGGGCATGCCCTTCGAGATGGAGGAGCTGGACATCATGGGCGTGCGCATCCGCACCTGGAAGAACGCGCCGCCGTCGCTGCGCAGCGTCCTGCTCGCCGGCCGCGCCCATGGCGAAAAGATTTTCCTGGTCTATGAGAACGAGCGGATCAGCTTCGAAGCCTTCTTTCGCGCCGTCTCGGCCTTCGCCCACGAGCTTGCGGCGAAGGGCGTCAAAAAGGGCGATCGCGTCGCCATCGTCATGCGCAACCTGCCGGAATGGCCGGTGGCCTTCTATGCCGGCGCGGTGCTCGGCGCGATCGTGACGCCATTGAACGCCTGGTGGACCGGCCCCGAGCTGGAATACGGCCTGACCGATTCCGGCGCCGAGGTCGCCATTCTCGACGCCGAACGGCTGGAGCGGCTGCGCGAGCACCTGCACAACTGTCCCGACCTCAAGACCCTCTATGCCAGCCGCCTGGACGAGGATGAGGCGCTGCCGCAGGTGACGCCGCTGGAGTCGGTGATCGGGACGCCGGAAACCTGGAAAGACCTTCCCGACCAGCCGTTGCCGGAGATCGAGGTGGGGCCCGAGGACTACGCCACCATCTTCTACACCTCCGGCACCACCGGAAAGCCGAAGGGCGCGCTGGCCACCAACCGCAACATCACCTCCAACATCATGGCCGCCGGCCTTGGCGGGGCGCGCGCCTTCCTGCGTCGGGGCGAGAGGCCGCCGGCGCCCGACCCGAACGCGCCGCAGTCGACCATGCTTCTGTCGGTGCCGTTCTTTCACGCCACCGGAAGCGTCGCGATCCTCAACCCGATGCTGGCGGGCGGGGCCAAGATCGTCATGATGCACCGCTGGGACCCGGTGCGCGCCTTCGAGCTGATCGAGCGCGAAAAGGTGACGGCGGCCGGCGGGGTCCCCACCATCGCCTGGCAGCTGATCGAGCATCCCGCGCGCACCAACTACGACCTATCCTCGCTGCAGTCGGTCGCCTATGGCGGCGCGCCGGCGGCGCCGGAACTGGTGCGCAAGATCATCGAGACCTTTCCCAAGTCGCAGCCGGGTAATGGCTGGGGCATGACCGAGACCTCGGCCAGCGCCGCCGGCAACTCGGCCGAGGACTATCAGAACCGTCCGGACTCCTGCGGCCCGGCCGTGCCGGTGACCGACCTGAAGATCATGACCATCGAGGGCGACCGCGAACTGCCGATCGGCGAGGTCGGCGAACTCTGGTGCCGGGGGCCGCAGGTGGTCCGCGCCTACTGGAACAAGCCCGAGGCCACGGCCCAGACCTTCGTCGACGGCTGGGTGAAGACCGGCGACTTGGCGCGGCTGGACGACGAAGGTTTCTGCTTCATCATCGACCGGGCCAAGGACATGCTGATCCGCGGCGGCGAGAACATCTACTGCATCGAGGTCGAGAACGTCCTCTACGACCATCCGGCGGTGATGGACGCGGCCCTGGTCGGCATCCCGCACAAGCAGCTGGGCGAAGAACCCGGCGCGGTGGTCACCCTGAAGGAGGGCGCCACCGCGACCGAGCAGGAACTTCGCGCCTTCGTGGCCGAGCGTCTGGCCGCCTTCAAGGTGCCGGTGAAGGTGATCTTCTGGCACGAGACCCTGCCGCGTAACGCCAACGGCAAGATCCTGAAGAACGACCTGAAGAAGCTCTTCGCCGAGGAGAGCTGACCGCTATTGCGGCGCGATGCTCCAGCGGCCGCTCTGGTCCTGGCAGGCTTCGACCTGATCGCGGGCCTGGGTGCCGTCCGGGAAGATCAGCTGACGCTGCGCCCAGCCGCAGTTCTGGCCGTAGCCGGGCGGCGGGGGCGGCGGCGCGCCGTTGTCGTAGTAGCCTGGCGGCGGAGGCGGCGGCGGATAGTCGGCCTGGCAGTTGGTGGTGGCGTTGCCGACGCTGGCTCCGACCGCCGCGCCCGCCACGCCGCCGATGATGGTGCCGCCCGTGCGATTGCCGCGCGAAACGCTGTTGCCGATCGCCGCGCCGGCCAGGCCGCCGAGGATGGCGCCGCCGACGGTCCGATTGTCCTGCTGCTGCTGGCAGGCCTGCTCGGGGCTCTCATAAGGCTGGGCTGAAGAGACGCCCGGAATGGCCATGGCGCTGGTCAGCACCACCGCCGCGGTCGCCGCGAGCAGAGCGCCGCTGGCGAGTGTCGAACGAAAGGTCATTGAGGCTTTCCCCCTTGAGGCCACCGTCGGCCCAGGATTGATGTTACACGCTTGTTCCATCGTGAGGCTAGATGATGTCCGGCCGAGCCTGAACACCGCTTGAGCGGGTCGTTCATCTTCGTTCGTGGACGCGAGCATGCAGGACTTCCTCATCGACAGCATGGGCGCCAAGGGCGACGGTGTCGCCGCCGGACCGCTCTACGCAGCCCTGACCCTGCCGGGCGAACGCGTGCGGGCCGAACGCCAGGGCGACCGCGCCGAGGTGGAGGCCATTCTCGAGCCCAGCCCTGACCGGGTGACGCCGCCCTGTCCCTATTTCGGCGACTGCGGCGGCTGCGCGCTGCAGCACTGGGCGCCGGCGCCCTATCTGACCTGGAAGGCCGATCAGGTGCGCCAGGCCCTGGCCCGCGAGCGGATCGAGACGGAGATCCTGCCCACCTTCGCCGCCCCGGCGCACAGCCGCCGCCGGCTGGCCCTGCACGCGCGCGCGGCGGGGAAGGGCGTCGTTCTAGGCTTCAAGGCGCGCCGGTCGTGGCGGCTGGTCGAGATCGGGACCTGCACCATCGCCCATCCGGCGCTGGAGGCCGCGTTTCCGGCCCTGGCCGTGCTCGCCAAACCCTTCCTGGAACATCCGAAGTCCGCGCCCAGCCTGCACGTCACCTTGACCGAGACCGGCCTCGACGTGGACGTCACCGGCATAGAGCGGCGCAGCGGCGGCCTCTCCGCCGACGCCCGGGTGCAGGCGGCCGAGCGGGCGGCGGCCGGCGACTTCGCCCGCGTCACCCTGGCCGGCGAGATCGTCTACCAGGCGCGACAGCCGATGGTCCGGCTGGGCCGGGTCATCGTCGCCCTGCCGCCCGGCGGCTTTCTGCAGGCGGTGCCGGAGGCCGAGGCCGCCATGGCCGCCTTCGCGGTGTGGGCGATCGATGGCGCGTCCCGGGTCGCCGACCTGTTCTGCGGCGTCGGCACCTTCAGCGTCCGGTTGGCCGAGGTCGCCTCGGTTCTGGCCGCGGACGTCTCGGCCGCCTCGATCAAGGCGCTGATCGCGGCCAGCGGCGCACCCGGCCTGAAAGCCATCACCGCCGAGGCCCGCGACCTGACCCGGCGGCCGATGCTGGCGGCGGAGATGAAGCGGCTGGACGCGGTGCTGTTCGATCCGCCCCGCGCCGGCGCGGCCGAACAGGCGCGCGAGATCGCCGCCTCCAAGGTCCCGATCGCCATCGGCGTCTCCTGCGATCCCGCCACCTTCGCCCGCGACGCCCGCATCCTGTCCGATGGCGGTTTTACTCTGCGCCGTGTCCTGCCGGTCGATCAGTTCCTCTGGTCGCCGCACGTGGAGCTGGTTGGCGTCTTCACCCGCTGACGACGGGTTGCGAATAGGATAGCCTCAGTCGCTTGTACGGCTATTTGGAACGCCTCAGACGTGACGGTTGAAGCCATCCGAGCCGCGACGCGGCCTGACGACGGCGCGTTGGAGCCCGAGGAGCGCGCGACGTCGCGCCCGGTCTCGACGACCCATCCCACAAGGCTCTCGTCGGTGGTTTTCGCCGCCAAGGCGATCGTCTTTCGCGCGCGCCGCCTGGCGGCCGATCTGCGCGCGCCGCCGCCGCGTCTCTCGACCGGTGGTGCGGACTTCACCCAGCCCGCCGGGGCCTCCC
>CALAEG010000457.1 GCA_937890965.1 uncultured Caulobacteraceae bacterium
AGTGCAGCTCGCCGCGCGCCAGCGCCGGCTTGAGCAGGTTGGAGGCGTCCATGGCCCCTTCGCTCTTCCCGGCCCCGACCAGGGTGTGCATCTCGTCGATGAACAGGATGATCGAACCCTCGGCCGCGGTGACCTCGTTTAAGACCGCCTTCAGCCGCTCCTCGAACTCGCCGCGGTATTTCGCGCCGGCGATCAGCGAGCCCATGTCGAGGGAAAGCAGCTTCTTGTCCTTCAGGCCCTCCGGCACGTCGCCATTGACGATGCGCAGGGCCAGGCCCTCGACGATGGCGGTCTTGCCGACACCGGGTTCGCCGATCAGCACGGGGTTGTTCTTGGTGCGGCGCGACAGGACCTGGATGGTGCGGCGGATCTCTTCGTCGCGGCCGATGACCGGGTCGAGCTTCTGGTCGCGGGCGGCTTGGGTCAGGTCGCGGGCATAGCGTTTCAGGGCGTCATAGCCCTCCTCGGCCGAAGCGGAATCGGCCGTGCGCCCCTTGCGCACGCCCTTGGCGGCCTCTTCCAGGCCGGCCGGCGTGGCGCCAGCGGCCTTGAGCACGTTCGCCGCCTCGCCGCCGTCCTTGGCCAGGGCGATCAGCAGGCGCTCGGTGGTGATGAAGGCGTCGCCGGCGGCCTTGGCGTCGGCTTCCGCCGTCGCGAAGACGCTGGCCGTCTCCGGCTTCATATAGAGCTGGCCCGAGCCGCCCTCGACCTTGGGCATCTTGGCCAGCAGGGCCTCGACGGCCGTATCGGCCTGGTCCGCCCGCCCGCCGGCGCTCTGGATCAGCGCGCGCGCGAGGCCGTCCTTCTCTTCGAGCAGCACTTTCAAAATGTGCTCGGGCGCGAGCTGTTGATGACGGCGCGCCAGCGCCAGGGACTGGGCCGACTGGATCGCCTGTTTGGCGCGGTCGGAATAGAGATCGATGTTCATAGGTCCCCTCGAATGGCGGATTGGGCCAGGCCGCCTTGATCAAGCGCAACCCGGCGTCGGCAAGGATTTAGGTGTGGCGCCGGAGCCACACAAGGACGCCATGTTCGATCTTCGGCCGCCGGCTTCCTATCTGACCTCCAGGTGAACAAACGGCTCAGTCCTTTTTCAAGGATTGAGGCGCAAGTTTGGACCCTGAACCAACAGTCGTGATCCGCGTTGCAAACCCAGCGGACCGGCTGGGAGGCTGAAAGGATGAAACGGCAACGTCCAAAGGGAGTGTTTGGCATCGGCCTGGCCTGTATCGAGGCCGCCGCCACCGGGCGCACCGAGCACGTGCCGACGGCCGCCGACTATTCCAACGACCGGGTCCGGCGCATCCAGTTCGAGGCCGGCGGCGGCCACGGCTGGCGCATCTCGGCGCTGGAGACCCCGCGCGACAAGCCCGCCCCCTGGAAGATCGTCATCGTCACCGGCGCGCCCTCCTGGTCGGAATACTGGGCCCCAGCCCTGGCCGCCCTGCCGCAGGACCGCGAAATGATCGTGGTCGACCGGCCGGGCTTCGCCGGCAGCGAGCCCTTCGACTGCGTCCCGGACATCCGCGTCCAGGCCGAGGCGCTGGCGCCGCTGCTCAAGGCCGCGCCGGGCCAACGCATCCTGCTGGTCGGCCAGTCCTATGGCGCGGCGATCGCGACCCTGATGGCCGCCGCCAGCCCCAAGCGGGTTGCTGGCGTGGTGCTTCTGTCGAGCTTTCTCGGCGTCACCGGTCCGACCTCCCGCTGGCTGGTCGACTGGGGCTCGCACGTGCTGGGCCTGATCCCGCGCGACCTGCGCAACGCGGTCCTGGAGGTCAGCCAACAGGCCGAACAGCTGAGCTATATGCGCGCGGCCCTGGAGCAGCTCTCGGTGCCGGTGCACGTGCTGCACGGCGACACCGACGACTTCGCGCCCATCGAGATCGCCGAGCGGCTGGTCGCCGAGACCCACACGCGCCATCCAATGCATTTCAAGCGGATCGCTGGCGTCAACCACTTCCTCAATGACGGCCCGGCCGAGATGGTCATCGAGTGGCTGGAAGCCTGTATTCCGAAGCCCGAACCGTTCCGCCTGCGCCTGCCGCGCATCCCGCGCCTGGATTGGCGCTGGCCCGAGCCTCAATCGAAGCTGATGACGAGCAGCTCCTCGTCATAGTCGCGGCCCTCGTAGCGCAGCGAACGCGGCTCGATTCCATAGTCGATGAAGCCCATGCGGCGGTAGAGTTCGCAAGCTGCGGTGTTTTCGGTGGTCACCGAGCAGCGCAGCAACGAGACCTGACCGCGGGCGTGATCGAGCAGCCGCCCGACCAGCGCCTCGCCGACCCCACGACCGCGCAGGTTCGGGCGCAGATAGACGCCCCACATGAAGCCCTTGTGCTTTTCCTTCTCGCCCGGTTCGCGCCCGAAGCCGGCGCAGCCGCAGAGTTCGTCGGCCACATAGACGCCGAACAGCACGTCCGCGCCGCCGGGTTGTGGGATCCGTTCGGCGAAGAAGGCCAGATCGCGTTTGACCGCCTCCTCGTAGCTCGACATGAAGACGGTCGGGTGGTTCTTGAGCGCCTCAAGGCGTAGCTCGCGCCAGGCGGCCGCCTCGGCGCGGGTGACGGGGTGAATGTCGAAATCGGAGCCGGGTTCAGCCATGGCCGCATGCCTTAGCCTCTGATGGCCGCGATCACCATCGGCGTTCCGGTGTACAATGAGGCCGCCCGCCTGGCCGGTTGCCTGGAGCGTCTGCGCGCCCAGACCTTCCCCGATTTCGAAGTGCTGATCTTCGACAATGCCTCGACGGATGCGACGGGGGAGATCGCCCAGGCCTTTTGCGCCCGCGACCCCCGGTTTGGCTATGTGCGTCAGCCGGTCAATCGGGGCGCGATCGGCAATTTCAACGACGTGCTGCGCGCCGCGCAGAGCCCTTACTTCATCTGGCGCGCCGCCGACGACAGCGCCGATCTCGACTATCTGGAGGTGCTGTACGGCCTGCTCGAAGCCGACCCGTCCAAACAGCTGGCGGTGGGCCGCATCGTAGGCACCTTCCGCGGCGAGGTGGAGCGCACGACCCGGTTTCCTAAGCTGAAGGGCGATGGGGGCTTGAGCGACCGGTGGCGGCTGATGTTCGGCGCGAGCCCGAGCTGGGTCTACGGCCTCTATCGCCGCGAGGCGCTGATCCCGATCCTGGACCGGATCGTCCGCGACTATGGCGACGACACCTGGGCCTGGGACTTCCTGCTCATGCTGCCCTTCTTCATGGACGCCGCCGTCGCAGGGACGAATGCGACAAGCTTCGAGGCGGCGCTGCGCCCCCGCCGCAGCGAGCCCGGCCAGAAGCCGCCGCCCAGGACCGAACCGGACCTGAATGGGCGCCTGGCGCTGCGCCGGCGGTTCCTGGCCATCGCCCAAAGCTTTGTGGACGAGCGCATCGCGCCAGGACCGGGCCGCGCGCTCTGGGCCGGGCTGCTTTGGCGCTATGCCGATCGACGGGTCTACAAGACCAGGCACATCCTGCGCCGCAGCGCGCGCCGGCTGATCGGGCTGAAACCCTAGCCGTTGAAGACCAGGGTCTAGGCGTCCTCGGTGACGTCGGCGGTCGGGGCCGGGTTGTCTCCGTCGAGCCCACGCGGCGCGCGTTTGCGGCGGGGCTTGGGTCGCGCGTCGCCGTCGTTGTCGGCTTCGGGCGCAGGCGTGCCGCGGGCCTGCAGGAAGGCCGGCGCCTGGCTGATGCCGCCGTCCTGCGAGCGCAGGATGGGCGAGCCGGGCTGTTCGACCTCGCTGACCAGCGGCGTCGCCTGGGGTTCGACCACGGGCAGCGGGTCGTTGTTGCGCTCATTGCCGCGCTCGGGACGGCGGTCGTCGCGATAGCGGTCGTTGCGATCGTTATTCCTCGGGCGATCGTCTCTGGCGCGGTTCTCCTGAGGGCGGTCGTCTCTTGGTCGATCATCGCGATAGCGGTCTTCCCTCGGCCGGTCGTCGCGAGCGCGGTTCTCTTGAGGACGGTCGTCTCTGGCGCGATCCTGCTGGGACCGGTCGCCGCCGCGGTCGTCACGATAGGCGTTGTTGCGATCGCTGTTGTTGTTGCGATCACCACCGCCGCTGTTGTTGCGATCGCGTGGCCGGTCGTCCCGGGGACGCTGGTCGTCTCTCGGCCGCTCGTAGCGGTTTTCCTGGCGGTTTTCCTGACGGTTTTCCTGCCGGTTTTCCTGGCGCCATTCGCCGCGATTGTCGGGGCGTTCGGCCTCGGCTTCGACGGTCTC
>CALAEG010000458.1 GCA_937890965.1 uncultured Caulobacteraceae bacterium
AGTTCGACTACTGCTGCTGTCACGCCGCCTTCGCCATGACCGAGATCGGCGTCGAGTCGATCATGGTCAACTGCAATCCCGAGACCGTCTCCACCGACTACGACACCTCCGACCGGCTCTATTTCGAGCCGCTGACCGCCGAGGACGTGCTGGAGTTGATCGCGGTCGAACAGTCGAACGGCCACCTGCTCGGCGTCATCGTCCAGTTCGGCGGCCAGACGCCGCTGAAGCTGGCTCAGGCGCTGGAGGATGCCGGCGTGCCGATCATGGGCACCTCGCCCGACGCCATCGACCTGGCCGAGGACCGCGAGCGCTTCCAGGGTCTGTTGCATCGCCTGAAGATCACCCAGCCGATCAATGGAATCGCCCGCAGCTGGGCCGAGGCGATCCAGAAGGCCGATGAAGTCGGCTTCCCGATCGTCATCCGCCCTTCCTACGTCCTGGGCGGGCGCGGCATGGAGATCGTGCGCGATAACGAACAGCTCGAACGCTACATACTGAACGCTGGCGACATCTCGATCGAGCACCCGGTGCTGATCGACCAGTATCTCAGCCGCGCCACCGAGGTGGATGTCGACGCGCTCTGCGACGGCGACAAGGTCTTCGTCGCGGGGGTCATGGAGCACATCGAGGAGGCCGGTGTGCATTCCGGCGACTCGGCCTGTTCGCTGCCGCCCTTCTCGCTGACCCCGGACATCATCGAGGAGTTGAAGCGCCAGACCACCGCCATGGCGCTGGCGCTCGACGTCCGCGGCCTGATGAACGTGCAATTCGCCATCGAGGAGCCGCTGTCGGCGCACCCGCGCATCTTCGTGCTGGAGGTCAATCCGCGCGCCTCGCGCACCGTGCCCTTCGTGGCCAAGACCATCGGCAAGCCGATCGCCGCCATCGCCGCCAAGCTGATGGCCGGCCACAAGCTTTCCGAGTTCGACCTCAGCGAAAACCCCTACGACCACATCGCGGTGAAGGAGGCGGTCTTCCCCTTCGCGCGCTTCCCGGGCGTCGACACGGTGCTGGGTCCCGAGATGCGCTCGACCGGCGAGGTCATGGGCCTGGACTGGCGGCGGCCCGGCGAGGACATGGGCCCGGCCTTCGCGCGCGCCTTCGCCAAGAGCCAGCTCGGCGGCGGCGTCGTGCTGCCCGGCGCGGGCTGCGCCTTCATCTCGGTCAAATCGGCCGACAAGCCCTTCATCCTCGACCCCGCGCGGCGGCTGCTGGCCGCCGGCTTCCGGGTCATCGCCACCGGCGGCACCTGCGAGTTCCTGCGCGAGCAGGGCCTTGAGGTCGAGCTGGTCAAGAAGGTTCTGGAAGGCCGGCCCAACATCGTCGACGCCATGAAGAACGGCGAAGTGCAACTGGTCTTCAACACCACCGAGGGCCGCCAGTCGCTGGAGGACTCGTTCTCGCTGCGCCGCACGGCCCTGATGATGAAGATCCCCTACTACACCACCACCGCCGGCGCCCTGGCCGCGGCCCAGGCGATCACCGCCGAGGGCGAGCTAGAGGTTCGCCCGCTGCAGAGCTACCAATAGCCGCCGTGGCGCCCCGGCTCACCGCCATCACCACCTGCAAGGGCCGGCTCGAGCATCTGAAACTGACCCTGCCGGCCCTGATGGCGTCGCCCGAGCTGGAAGTGGTGGTGGTCGATTACGACTGCCCCGACGGCGTCGGCGACTGGGTGCGGGCGACCTGGCCGAAAGCCAAGGTGGTCGCGGTCTCCGACCGGCCCGTATTCAACCGATCGGAGGCGAAGAACCTGGGCGCGGCTGCGGCGAGCGGCGACTGGTTCTTCTTCATCGACGCCGATATCCGCGTCAGCGAGACCTTCGCGCAAGGCGTCCAGGCCCTGTTGCAGCCGGGCGACTTCCTGCTCGCCGATCCGCGGCCCGGCGACCTCTGGGGCGCGCTCGTCGTGTCACGCACCGACTTCGCGGCCCTGGACGGCTATGACGAAGCCATGGCGGGCTATGGCTCGG
The DNA here is from genome assembly GCA_937890965.1 of uncultured Caulobacteraceae bacterium. Classification (GTDB taxonomy): domain Bacteria; phylum Pseudomonadota; class Alphaproteobacteria; order Caulobacterales; family Caulobacteraceae; genus Poindextera. The sequence goes on from CALAEG010000458.1 coordinate 1,977, forward strand.
AGGACGTCGATATCATCTCGCGACTGCTGATCGCCGGCGTGCGGGAAGCCAGTTTCCCGAGCCTGAACTTCGGGGTCATCCCGCACGACGCGGCGCTGCGGACCCGCTTCCACGACCTCACCGACATCGAGCTCAGCGCCTCGATCAACGGTTTCTACCGGACCGCCAAGAACGACCTGTTGCGCCAGGGTGTGACGATCGACCTCGAGGGTCGCCGCAAGCTGTATGCGGAGGTGGTTCGCGCCTTCGCGACGCCCGGCGGGCCGAAGTCCTTCCAGCTCGGCTTTCGCCAGACCTTCATCCCCGGCCTGACCGTCGACGCCATCCTGCGCTACGACCTGAAGCCGACGCCCAAGTCCAAATGACGCCGGGTCAGGCTTGGCGCATGCCGCGCGCGGTGTAGAACCCAGCCAAACAAACATCGGCGGGAGAACGCGCATGGGACGGGTCGAAGGCAAGGTGGCGCTGGTCACCGGTGGGTCGAGCGGCATCGGCAAGGGCTGCGCCGAGACCCTGGCGCGCGAAGGCGCAACCGTGGTCATCACCGACATCCAGGACGACAAGGGCCCGGCCGTGGTCGCCGGGATCACCGCCGCCGGCGGCAAGGCCGAATACCTTCACCACGACGTCACCAGCGAGGACGAGTGGATCGCGGTCGTCGCCGAGATCGACCGCCGCCACGGCCGGCTGGACATATTGGTCAACAATGCCGGCATCGGGGTTGGCAGCCCCTCGATCACCACCATGACCCTGGCCGACTGGCGCCGGCAGCAGGCGATCAATGTCGAGGGCGTCTTCCTCGGCATCAAGCACGGCCTGCTCTTGATGCGCAAAGCCGGCAATGGCGGCTCGATCATCAACATGTCATCCGTCGCCGGGCTGAAAGGCTCGCCGACGCTGGCGGCCTACAGCGCCACCAAGGGCGCGGTTCGGCTGCTCACCAAGGCGGTGGCGCTGGAATGCGCGCAGGTGAAGGACGGGGTGCGGGTCAATTCCGTGCATCCCGGCATCATCGAGACCCCGATCTGGGAAGGCATCATGCCCAGCGCGCCGGGTTCCAACACCCCGCCCGACCTTGACGCCATCTCGACCATGGCCGTGCCGATCGGCGTCAAGGGCCTGCCCGCCGACATCGCCAACGGCGTGCTGTGGCTGGCCTCGGAAGAGTCGCGCTATGTGACCGGCGCAGAACTGGTGATCGACGGCGGCCTTTCGGTGCGCTAGCACCGCAGCGGGTTTTGAACCCTACCAGGTCAGCGCCATCACCAGCATGTCCTCGGGCTTTCCGCGCAGGTTGATCGCCTTGACCATGCGGCCCTCTATCCTGAAGCCGAGGCTCTCATAGAGGCCGATGGCATTGGTGTTCCAGGCGACGCATTCCAGTTCGATGCGGCAGAAGCCCGGCCAGCCGTGGGCCTCGTCGATCACCCATTGCAGCATGCGCCGCCCGACCCCGCGCCCGCGCCAGGCCTTGGCCACCGACATGCCGAAATAGCCGGCGTGGCGATTGTCCGACCGTTCGCCGCCCCAGAAATCCAGAAGCCCGATCACCTCCTCGCCGACCTCGGCCAGCAGGATCAGGCCGCGCTCGGCGAAGGCCGCCTGCAGCACCCAGTCGCGCTCGTCCTCGACGCTGGGCGCCTCGCGCGGGGTGATGGTCTCCAACCGCTCGGCGGTCAGCGCCGCCATGTACTGGGCCATGGCCGCGGCGTCTGCCTCGCGAGCGCGGCGGATGACGACGTCATCGGCCTTTAGTGGGTTCGACATGGCCCCCCGCCCCAACCCCTTGAATTTTCCGGCCTCGACCTTTATCCTGTCAGCCCCCCGGACGCCACCGCCCGCGGCCGGACCATCCACCTCCCTAAGGGCGAACCGAGCTAAACTCCGCAATGGAAAAAGTGCCGATGACCGGCGAGGGCTACGCAGTCCTCGACGAGGAACTAAAACGTTTGAAGACCCAGGAACGGCCGAGCGTGATCGGCCAGATCGCCGAAGCACGCCTGCACGGCGACCTGTCCGAGAACGCCGAATACCACGCCGCCAAGGATCGGCAGGGCTGGATCGAAGGCCGCATCGCCGAGATCGAGGACAAGATCGCGCGCGCCCAGGTCATCGACGTCTCGAAGCTGTCGGGCGCCCAGGTGAAGTTCGGCGCCACGGTCAGCGTGGTCGACGAGGATACCGAGGACAAGGCTCGCTATCAGATCGTCGGCGACCACGAGGCCGACGTGAAGTCGGGCAAGCTCTCCATCTCCTCGCCGCTGTCGCGCGCGATGATCGGCAAGGAGGTCGGCGAGGTGGTCGAGGTCAACACGCCCGGCGGGGTCAAGGCCTACGCCATCCTGAAGATCGAGTGGGTGTAAGCCCCGCCATGGACCAGGGGGGCTGGGTCGCATCCGGCTACGAGGCCGTCCGCGACGGCTTCCTCGCCGGCCAGGCCGGAGACGAAGGCGGCGCCCAGCTTGCCGTCTATCGCCACGGCGAGCGGGTGGTCGACCTCTGGGCTGGCCGCGACAAGGTCAACGACCGCCCATATGGCGAAGACACGATCACGGTGATCATGTCCTGCACCAAGGGCGCGACCGCGGCTTGCGTGCACATCCTGGCCGAGCGCGGCCTGATCGACTACGAGGCCCCGGTCACCGACTACTGGCCGGAGTTCGCCCAAGGCGGCAAGGGCGAGGCCCGGATCTGGCATCTGATGAGCCATTCGGTCGGCCTGCCGGGGGTGGATCCGGAGAGCGGCATCACCGCCAACGACATGCTCTATCCGGAGCGCCACATCGGCGCGCTTGAAGCCATGGCGCCGGTCTGGACGCCGGGCGCGTCCTGCCTCTACCACCCGATCACCTACGGCTCGCTGCTGAACGAGGTCGTGCGCCGCGTTACCGGCAAGAGCGTCTCCCAGGTCCTGGCCGAAGAGATCGCCGGGCCGCTGAAGCTCGATTTCTGGATCGGCCTGCCGGAAGCGCAAGAACCCCGCGTGGCGCCGCACTTCCAGTCATCGCCGAGCCTTGGCGAGGAGCAGCTCAACGCCCTGCTCGCCGGCATGGGCATCGACATCCAGACGCGGCTCGCCAAGGTCATGCTCAACTCGTTCAAGCACACCGGCGAACTGATCGAGACCATGAACAATCGCGTGGCGCGCGCGGCCGAGGTGCCGGCGGGCAACGGCATCACCGACGCGCGCTCGCTGGCCAAAATGTACGCGGCCCTGATCGGCGAAGTCGATGGCGTGCGCCTGCTCAAACCCGAGACGGTGGAGAAGGCGCGCACGCTGCGCACGGGCGCGATGGTTCCACCGGGCGACTTCGGCAAGATCGTGTTCGGCGCGCCGCAGCAATACGGCCTGGGCTACGAATTCGCCCGCGACGGCACGCCCATGCTGGGCAAGGGCTCGTTCGGCCATGCGGGCGCCGGCGGCCGGATCGGCTTCGCCCATCCGGAAAGCGGGACCGCGGTCGCCTATGTCGCCAACACCATGCTGACCGTGCCCTCCGGCCCCGACCCGCGCTGGGTGGGCTGGACCAATGCGCTAAAGGATGTTGTGGGAGCGAGCTGATCCTGGAGGCCCGCGCTTCGCTGAAAACCCGTCATCCCCCGCTGGAGCCGCGCAGCGGCGGAATGCGGGGGACCCATGAACACTCACATTCGACGGTGACCATGGGTGGCCC
>CALAEG010000459.1 GCA_937890965.1 uncultured Caulobacteraceae bacterium
AGGGAACACTATGCCTGAACGATTCATCCGTCAAGTCCGGGATAATCACCCCCGTCAATAGATGTTCTTGATATGTTCTTATGATCGGTTCAGGGTGAAGCCATGCGCACCCTCCCCGTCACCGCCCGCGGCCGCGCCTCGCGCTCCAACGACTCAAGCCGCTACGACGCCTTCACGCGCGGGAGCTTCGATGACGGCTGGACCGAGGAGGACGGCGAGCCGGCGCAGCTGGAGACCACGCTGACGGCGGAGAAGGCGCGGGTCGTCATCAGCCGCAACGACAGCCCCGACATCGGCTTCGACCGCTCGATCAACCCCTATCGCGGCTGCGAGCACGGCTGCATCTACTGCTACGCCCGACCCAGCCACGCCTATATGGGCCTGTCGCCGGGCCTGGATTTCGAGACCAAGCTGTTCTTCAAGCCGGAGGCGGCGCAGCTGCTCGAGCGCGAACTGGCCAAGCGCAGCTATCAACCGGCGCGCATCCAGCTGGGCGCCAATACCGATCCCTACCAGCCGATCGAGCGCAAGCTGCAGATCACCCGCGAGATCCTGAAAGTGCTGGCGCGCTACAAGCACCCGGTCGGCATCACCACCAAGAACGCCCTGGTCACCCGCGACATCGACATCCTGGCGCCCATGGCCGCCCAGCATCTGGCCGCCGTCTCGGTCTCGGTGACCACGCTGGACCGCAAGCTGGCCCGGGCCATGGAACCGAGAGCCTCGACCCCCGACCGGCGCATCGAGGCCATCCGCCAGCTCGCCGCCGCCGGCATTCCGGCCATGATCGGTTTCGCGCCGGTGATTCCGGGCCTGAACGACCACGAGATGGAGGCGGTGCTGCAGCGGGGCGCCGAGGCCGGCGCGGTGCAGGCGCATTTCACCGTGCTCAGGCTGCCCTTGGAGATCAAGGACCTGTTCCGCGAATGGCTGGAGGCCGAGCGGCCGGACCGGGCGCGGCGGGTGATGTCGCTGGTGCGCCAGATGCGCGGCGGCCGCGACTACGATCCGGAGTGGGGCAAGCGCATGCGCGGCGAAGGCCCGGTGGCCGAGCTGATCGCTACGCGCTTTCGCCTGGCAGTGCGCAAGTTCGGCCTCGACCGACCGTTTCCGCCCATGGAACTCGGCCTGTTCCAGCGGCCGTCGGCCGATCCGAACCAGATGGAGCTGTTCGGCTAGGCGCCGTGGTCCAGCATGTGGTCGGCGGCGCCGCCGAGCATGCGCAGGAACATTTCGTCGCCGCGGTCGGTCTGGGTGACCACCATGGCGGCGAAGAAGGCGGTGACGAAGAGCAGATAGGCGCCCTGGCCGTAGTGGCGCTTCAGATCGTCCATGCCGTAGCCGGTGACGCCCAGCCCAGTCAGGGTGGTGTGATAAAGCGCGAGGAACTCGGGCTCGTGGGCGCGGCGTAGCTCCGGCGTCACCGCGCCGGCCAGGAAATAGGCCAGGTCGGTCGGCCCGGCCCCATAGGCGAAGGACTGCCAGTCGAGCACGGTCAGCGGATGGCCGCCGCTGGCGCTGGCGAACATCATATTGTCGGGCCGATAGTCGTTGTGGGTCAGGCAGCGTGGCCCGTCGTGCTGGGTTGCAAGCTCGCCGAAACGCGACGACAGCCGCTCGCCGGCATCGATCCAGTGCGGCTTGAGCTGCGGCCCGTAACGCTGCCGGAAACCCTGCCACAGGGCGGCGACCATGCCGTCGGTGGCCACGCTGGGCGCCGCGGCCTTGGATCCCGACACCCAGGGCAGCTCGTCCAGGCTGTCGTCGCCCCAGTGCGAGGCGTGCAGCTTGGCCGCCTCGATCACCGCCAGCCGGGCCTGGTCGAGACTGACACCCGCAAGCTGGTCGCCCTGCTCGGCCGGCGCCAGGTCCTCCATCATCAGCACGAACTCGCTGGTCGCCTCGTCGACATCGGTGAAATAGCAGCGCGGCGTGTGGATCAGGGCGGTCGGCGCAAGCTGCTGATAGAAGCGCACCTCGCGGATGTAGTTGCCCAGCGCCACGCCGGTGCTGCGGCTCTGTTCGCCCGACGAGGGGAACTTGCCGACCAGCGAGGCGGGCGCATCGTCGCCGCCGCGGGCATAGTCCAGCGCGAAGCGGACGCTCTCGCCGATCTGGCCGGTGCCGACATTGGCGGCGGTGAAGCCCCGCACCACGGCGTCGATGCCGGCCTGCTGCAGGACCGCGGTCAGCCAGTCGGCATCGACCGCGCCCGGCCGGCGGATGTCGGGGCGGCTCGGCGCACTCATGCGCCCAGCATGTGCACATAGACCTCGTTCAGCGCGATCCGGTCGCCATCGAGGATGACCAGGTCGAAACCGCGCATCCGCCCGGCGCCCGCGATGTCGCAATACCAGCGACCGCAGAAGCCGCCGGGGATCGGCCAGACCTCGTCGGGGGTATAGGTCATGGGGGGCGTGGCGGCGAAGAGACCGGTCAGATAGGCGCGCATGGCCGCCTGCCCGGTCAAGCCGGCGGCGGTCTGTGCGTCCTTGTAGACGCAGTCCTCGGCATAGAAGCCTAGGAGGCGCTCGACGTCCTTGTCGGTCCAGACCTTCAGCCAGTCGGCGTTGTAGGCGGCGATTTCGTCGAGGGTCATGGCGGGACTCTTCAGGCGCCCAGGACGCGGGCGCGGTGGTCGTCGGTGAAGATTTCGGCGGGCAGGCTCTCTGGCCCGGCCAGGACGGCGAAGCCGTGCGCGCCAAGGCTCGGATCGGTGGCCGAGCGCTCGAACAGACTGCGGCGGCGCGCCTTGGCGGCGTCGCCGAACTCCATGTCGATGGTCGCCTGCAGGCTGGCGACAAAACGCAGCCGGCGCATGCGTTCGCTGCGCTCCTCCGCATAGCTGGCGAAGGACAGCGAGGCCCAGTCGTCATTGGCCTTGAGCAGGTCGCTGACGATGCGCACGTCGCGATAGGTGATCGACAGGCCCAGTCCCAGGATCGGGTCGTTCCACCCGGCCGCGTCGCCGATCAGCACCACCCCGTCGGCGAAGGGCTCGTCGGTCCAGGAATCGTTGTTGAAATAGCTGAACAGCGGCCCGGCCGGTTCGCCGGCGACAAGGTGCCGGTTGGCTGGGCTGCAGGTCATGGCGAAGGCGTCGAGGAAGCGGCGCGGACCGTCCGGCCCCTTGAAGCGCTGGCTCTGCTCCAGCGGATAGCCGCCATAAATGCGCACCCGGCCGCCGCCTTGCGGGAAGGCCAGGAAGCCGAAATCGCCCTCGGTGCCGATGGCCTGCAGATCCTCGTCCCAGCCCTCGGCCCCATCCACCAGCAAGCCGGCGAACCAGTGGTGCGGCCGGTCCTGATGCAGGACGATGCGGCCGGCCTCGCGCACCTGCGAGGTGCGTCCGTCGGCGCCGACCAGGAGCCGCCCGGTCGCCTCAACCGTCCGGTCGTCGATCTCATAGGTCACCCGCGGATGCGCGCCGGTGGTCACATCGACCAGACTGACCCCGCGCAGCGCCTCGGCGCCGGCGCGGGCCGCCTCGTCGAACAGGGTCTGGCAGTGATGCGGGTGGCGCAGACAGAGCGGCCCCGGCACCCCGGGTTTGAAAATGTTCAGCGGCAGGCCAACCGCTTCCGCCTCCGCCGGCGCCCGCGACTCGTCATAGGTGACGTGGCGGCCGATATGGTGGCCGCCCGCCCCCATCAGCAGGTCGTACAGACCCAGTTGCTGCACCTCGGCGACGCCCCAGGGCGCGATCCACTCGCCGCGCACGCGGTCCTGGTAGACCGTCGACTGTTCCAAGAGCAGCACCGACTTGCCAGCCCGCGCCATTACGGTCGCCAAGGCCGACCCGCCGATGCCGCCACCGACGACGATAAGATCGTACATCCACCCCCCTAAAGCACTCGGTCTCTACACCCTCGCCTCGGCCTAAGCCTTCCGGTCCCGGACGGTATCCATCATCGAAGACAGGGCCGCAATCAGAGCCTCGACATTCCCCCGCGGCAGCAGGACCAGTCCCGGCTGCGGCTCCAGGCCGCAGGCCGTGGTGGCGATCACCGGAATGCCGGCGGCCAGGGCCGCGAGCAGTCGGCGCGGCTGATCCTCGACCATGGCCGGCTGCACCACCGCATCGACCGTGGTCCAGTCGCCCGGCGGCGCGATGCGCACGCCGCGCCAGAAGCCGTCCCCCTCCAGTTCGGCGCCCAGGGGCATGACCTCGAGATCCAGCGCCATCGCCGCCTCGCGCAGGGCGTAGGCGCCCTTGCGGGCGACGGTGGGGCCTGGAAAGGCGATGCGGCGAACGGGCTTTGGGTCCCTCGCCCGTCGTGGTTCGGTATGCCAGGGCAGGAGCACCGCGCGCGCGCCGAACAGGGCGGCGATCTCGGTATGCGGCGTGACGATGCGGACCGCGTCCGTCAGGGCCTCGGCCTCGGCGGCCGCGAGCCAGGCCGGGGCGCGGAAATCCGCCAGCGTGGCCTGAAGGGGGTTGGCGCTCGCCGCCGCGTCCAGCCGCGCCTGAAGCACCGTCATCGGCAGCCGGGTCATCAGCACGGTGACGTCCCGCCCGCCCAGGACGCCGTCGCGCCAGAGAAAGGGCAGATAGGACTGGGCCACGGTGACCGAGACGATCTCCGGCGACAGGGTCTTCGCCAGGCGGGCGGCGATGCGGCGCGCGGCATCAAGCTCGGCGTTTCGCCGCAGCGCCCCTTGCCCGCCCGCGCGTCGGAGCGCCAGGCTGCGGCGGAGCGCCTCCACCGGGGCGCCGGAGACCTTTGCAAAGCCGTCTGTCGGCCAGGCGTAGCGGGCAAGGCCCAGCACGGCGCCATCCAGCGGCAGACCCAGGCGGTCGGTGGGCCCGCCGGTCTCCTGGACGTACTGCTTGAACTCCGGCCAGGCCTCATCGACCAGGAAGGCTTGGCGAGCGATATCCGCCTCAGGCGCGGCGCCTTCATGCATGAAGCACTGGGTCTCGCCGCACGAGGCGCAGCTGCGCGCCAGGATGAGTGGCGCGCCCATCGCCTCGGCCGCCCCCGGCGCGCTCGCAACGGCCTCGTCCTCGCCGAGCAGGCGGACCGTAAGCGTGTCGCGATCCAGCCGCACTGACAGGCGCAGGTCGCGCTCGGCGGTGAAGCGGAGATCGACATAGTTCCAGGCTACGGTCGCGTCGCGCCCCTCGGCGGCGAGCGAGCCCGGAACGATGCGCGAATGCGAATGGCGCTCGACGATGCGGCAGCCGGCCTGCAGGGCGACCTCGTAGAGCGCGTTGGACAGCTGGCACAGCCCGCCGCCGGTGGAGGCGACCAAGCAACCCTGCTGCAGCATCCTGCCGCTGACATAGCCGCGGGCGGCCGAGGGCAGGCCGATATTG
>CALAEG010000460.1 GCA_937890965.1 uncultured Caulobacteraceae bacterium
GCGCGAGCGGGAAAGGCACCACCTCAGCCATTGGCTATCGCCGCCTGGGCCGTCTGCAGCGCCGCGATCAGCTTGGGCAACTGATCGGCCTGGACGCTGATTCCTTTTTTGGTCGGCATCATCACCCGAGCTGGGCCGCCGAACTCGCCATAGACGCGGACGTCGACCAGATCGAAGCCCTTGAAGTCGGACCGGGTGACGCGGACCTCTTCGGTGGCGTTCTTTCTGAAGCTGGCGAGCGGCGGCGCGGTTTCGACGGTCATGCGTCACCCGTCGTCTTCTCGGCCTCAGCCGCCTTTCGGGCGTTGAACAGCGCGCGCTCCTCGGCGGTCGTGGCGCGCCAGACGTTGACGGCACCTCCCAAGGCGCCCTTGCCGCGCTCGCCGGTTTTGACGATCAGGCCCATGGCCTTCAGCTCGGATAAACGCGGCCGAGTCAGATACCAGTGAAGCCCGATCCGCTCGCCGATCTGCTCAGCCGTCCCTGGTTTGCGCTCGACCGCGATAAGGACCGCCGAGCGGTTCGTCACCGCCTTGTCGCCATAGGCTTCGGCGGCTTCCTTGCCCGTCCCGTCGTCTTTGAAACCGGCCCTGTGGGGGTAGGATGTCTCAGACATGGCCACCTCCCATCAGGGCAACGGCTTGGCGAGCATGGAACGTCGCCAGGGCGGCCTGGGTGAAGGCATCGCCACCGTAGAGGCTGACCGCCTCCAGCGCCCGCCGTCGGGCTTCCTGCTCGTGTTGACGCCCTACAGCGAAGGCTTGCGAGCGAAGGGCTTCGGGGCTACCTTCCGACCGTTCCCGCCAGGAAACGATTTCGAAGAGCCCGCCGTTTGCCCCGGCGGGTTTTTCTTTGAGTGACATGATCCTTATGCGGCCTCCATTGAGGGCGCACGGGCCGCTTGGAAGGCGGCGATGTCGCCGGCAAGCCATCCGACGCAGTTCGGCGAAATCTGGCGCGCGCGCGGCGCATCGCCGGCGCGGATCATGCGCCACCAGGTGGTGCGACTCACGCCGACAAGCGGCTGAACCTCCGGCCATCGTAGGCACCGGTCCGGCGCCCCCTCGCCCGTGAAGGCGGTGTATTGTGCTGGGTGCACAGTCTGCTCTCCCGTCCGGGTATTGCGGGATGCAATCGCCCGTGACGAGGTGAACAGTCGCCCAGTCTAGCGCCGCGAACAGGCGACGCGGTTAGTGTTGGTGCTCAGGTTTGGTGCGGGGGTTCGTACCGCTAGCTAATGGTTCGGCGCTTAGCCTTGCCCTTCGGGTCAGACAGGAACGGAAAGTCTGCGGCAACTATGCCCCAGACGCGTTTGGCGCCGCGGTGGCTGATTCCGAAACTATCAGGCGCTTCCTCTGCCCAAACCGCCCCGACTGGAGCGGGCTCGCTGGCTGGGTTGGCCTGGTGAGCCGCCGCCGCCGCGCGGAGAGCCCTCTCCGCAGCACGCTCGTCCTTGGCTGTGCGATTACCGCTCGGCGCGGGAAACGCTTGGTGGACGCCCTTCCGGTCAAAAAGGATATCGATCCAGAAAGCGGCCGGAACGGACGCGCCCCACAAGTGGCGCTTTGGGTAAGCGACGGTGGAGCGCTCATGCTCGCCCGTACCGTCGATCAGCTCGAAATCCTCCCATTGCTCGTCGCCAATCGGCGCGCGGTTTCCAACGATTCCCTGGTGAACCAATCGCCCGGTCGCGACGACCGCACCCGCGACAAGTGCCTTTTCGAGCGCGTCCGCCGGACTCTGCTCGATCGTTTCCGTCGCTCGCCGCACGCCAAGTGTAATCTCAGCTATGAGACTTCCCGCACCAGTGCGCCCCCAGCGCTCGGGCCGATCAGCCTTCGTCAGGTTAGCAATCATGGCGCTCGCATCGCGGAACGCGATCCACAGGAGAGTTTCGGCCAAGTGCCATCGGTCCCTGGCGAAGAGTTGGGCAACGCCTCGCTCACGCTCTCTGTTGGACGATGGCGTCATGGTGCTGTTGCCGTCCGAATGTTTGCCACGTTTGATGCTCGCTCGCGCTCGCCGACGATCTCCAGCAGCAGCCCTTCCCAAACCTCCAGAGCTCGGCGCTTTTCGGCGATGTACGAATTGGCGTCGTAGTGCAGCGCCGAGACCGCGGCGCCCCCGCCATCGTCGCTGTGACCCAGCACCTTCGACCTGATGAACGGGCTGACGCCGAGGCGCTCGCTGGTCATGATCGTCGATCCCGTCCGCCTCAGATCGTGGACGGTCCCGTTCTTAATCCCGAGCGCCAGGCACACCCTGCCGAGGGCGCTGCTGACCGAGGCTCCATTGACGCACTTGTCGGCGTCGAGCCGGCTCTGAAAGACCAGAGCGTTGTTGGCCCGCGCCCGCCCCTCATTGAGCGCCAAGGCTTCCTTGATCAACTCGACGGCGCGCGGCGGCAACGGGACTGCATGAGGCCGCCGCGTCTTCATCCGCTCTTCCGGGATTATCCAGACGCCATGGATCAGGTCGAGCTCGGCGGTGCACATGCCGGCGATCTCATTGCGTCGCTGCAGCAGAAGCATGGCCAGTTGGATCAGGATCCGCATCGACGCGCCCACCTGGACGCTGGCGCCATCGCGTCGGATCGCGGCGGCCTCGGCGGGGATCGAAAGGCTCTCCGGATTGCACAAGCCAGTCCAGATCGCTCTGAGTTCGGCGTCAGTGTAGACCCGCGCCCTGGGTTTCTCAGGCGCCACTCGGGTCATGCCGATCAGCGGGTTGACCGGGAGGCGGCCGATCGCATTGACCGCGTAGGTCAGCATTTGGCGAATGATGGCCTGAGCCTTGTTGGCCTGCGACGTGATCCCCTTGTCCAGCAACTCCTCAAGGGCGTGCCGCACCATCGGGCGGGTCACCGCATCGAGTCGCGCCTTGCCAAGGCTGGGCTTGATATGGACGCGGTAGACGTCTTTCTCGTTGTTCAGGCTGGACGCTCGCTTTTTGTGTCCCCTCGGCATGTAGCTGCCGCGGGCCGTCGCGGCGAAATACGACTGTGCGAGATCGTCCAAGGTGCGGATGGGCTCTGACTTGGCCTGTTGGCGCTTTAGCTGACGGACCTCCGAGGGGTCGCCGCCCTCATCGACAACCGCCCTCGCCTTCCGCGTAGCGCGGCGGGCAGCCTCTAAGTCCAGGCAGTCAGGACCATCGCCGGCGCCGCCCGAACCCTTCGGCGCGCCTCCTGTGGGATCGCTTGAGTAGGAGCCGAGCAGCAACCGCCTCTGGGTTCCATCCAGCGTCCGATATCGAAAGGTCCAGGTCTTCTTGCCGGCGTCGGACACGCGCAGCTCGAGGCCGCGCTCAACCGCATCCGGATAGGACTTGCCGGCCTGCGGTTTCGTCCCCCGGCAGAAGGCGTCGGTAAGGCGCTGGGCAGAGAGCTTGGGCAACGGGTGGTCTCCAGCTTGTGACCTGCTGGGGTGTTGGTCCCAACCCGGTCACAAAAAGACGGCACTCGCTGATGTCTCCTGAAACGCCACGAACTGCAATAGCCTTGATCTGGAAGGGAAAGGCGGTTGCGGTGAAAAACGCTGAAACGGCCCGCTACAGCCCCAACACCATCTTGGCGATGATGTTGCGCTGGATCTCGTTGGAGCAGCCGTAGATCGAGGTTTTGCGGCCGTTGAAATAG
>CALAEG010000461.1 GCA_937890965.1 uncultured Caulobacteraceae bacterium
GGAACGGAACCCTCGGCGGTCCGGTCAGCATCGCCAATGGCGGCCATCTGGTCGGTGTCGAGGGCCAGACCCTGACCATGGGGCCCCTGACGCTGAATCCAACGTCGAACCTCGACGTGTCCCTGGGGGCGCCCGGTACGATCCAACTGTTCCAGGTCAACGGCGCGCTAACCCTCGATGGCAATCTGAACATCACCGACGCAGGTGGCTTCGGGGCCGGGACCTATCGGATCATCGACTATACCGGCGCGCTGACAGACAACGGCCTGAGCATCGGGACCGCGCCGGCGGGCAATCTGACGGTGCAGACCTCGGTGGCCAATCAGGTCAACCTGGTCTTCACCACCGCCAGCTCCGGCCCGCTGCAGTTCTGGAACGGCTCGACCCTGACCCCGACGGGAACGGTGGCGGGCGGCAATGGAACCTGGAAGATCGGGCCGACCAACTGGACCGACGCGGCCGGCGACACGTCCGGGACCTGGACCACCGGCTTCGCCATCTTCCAGGGCGCACCGGGGACGGTGACCATCGACAACAGCGGCGGCGCCATTGCCGCCACCGGGCTGCAGTTCGCGGTCAGCGGCTACACCGTCACCGGCGGCAACCTCACCCTCAGTGGGGCTGCGCCCACCATCCGCGTCGGCGACGGCACGGCGGCAGGCGCCGGCGACACCGCGACCATCAGCGCGCCGATCGCGGGGACCAACGGTCTGATCAAGACCGACCTCGGCACGCTGGTGCTGACGGGCGCGAGCAGCCTGTCGGGCGGCAGCACCGTCGCGGCCGGGCGGTTGGCTGTGGAGGGTTCGCTCGCCAACTCCGCCGTCACGGTCGCCAGCGGGGCCACCCTCGGCGGCAACGGCGTTGTCGGCGGCGTGGTCGCCCAGGCCGGCGCGATCGTGGCGCCGGGCGATTCCATCGGCGCGCTTAGCGTCAGCGGGAACTATTCCCAGGCCGCCGGCTCGATCTACCAGGTCGAACTGGACGCGGCCGGCCATGCCGACCGGATCAATGTCTCGGGCGCGGCGAGCCTGGCCAGCGGCGCGGTGCTGGATGTGATCAAGACCGACGCAGCGCCTTACGTGTTCGGGACCCGCTACACCGTGCTGAGCGCCGCCGGAGGCGTGACGGGGACCTATACGCTCACCGGCGACACCATCCCGGTGACCCCGTTTATCGGCCTGGTCGCCAACTATGACGCCAATGACGTCTATCTCGACGTCGCCAAGATCCGCACCTTCGCCTCGGCCGGGGCGACGCCGAACGAGATCGCCGCCGGCCGCGCCGCCGACGACCTGCCGCTGGCCAATACCGTGGCCAACGTCCTGGCCAACTTGCCGACAATCGGCGCCGCCCAGGCCGCCTTCAACCAGGTCTCCGGCGAGATCCACGCCAGCGTGCGCGGCGCCATGATCGAGGACGGCCGCACCCTCCGCGACGGGGTGATCGACCATCTGATCACGCTGGCCGATGGCGATCCGGGCGTCTGGGGCGAGGCGGTGACCGGTTCGCGCCGGCTGAACGGCGACGGCAACGCCGCGAGCGCCAGCGGCTCGGATACGACCCTGATGGCCGGCCTCGACAACGCCTTCGGCCCGGTGATCCTGGGCGTGGTCGGCGGCTACGAGACCGGCGGCCTCGGCGTCGATGCGCGCGCCAGCAGCGCCAATCTGCAGGGCTGGCATGTCGCGGCCTACGGCCAGGCGGATCTGGGCAAGGGATGGGGATTGCGCGGCGTGGGCGGCTATAGCGGATGGACCGCCGACGTCAGCCGCATGATCAGCCTGCCGGGACTGTCCAATCGATTGAGCAGCCGCGACAGCGTCGGCGAAGGCCAGGCCTATGCCGAACTCGGCTGGACCGCGCATCTGGGCATGACGCGGGTGCAGCCCTTCATCGGCGCCGGCTGGAGCTGGCTGCAGGGGTCCAGCTTCGCCGAACGCGGCGGCGCGGCGGCCTTGAACGGCCATGGCCTGGCGCTGGATGTCGGGTCGGGCAAGGCCGGCGTGCGTCTCGATGCCGATTGGCGCAGCGGCGGGGTGACCATCCGCCCGCACGCGACCCTGGCCTGGGAGCTGGGCTTTGACGGCCGGCTGCCGCTGGTGGATGTGGGCTTCCCGGACTCAGGCTCCGGCGCGGCCTATGCGGTCAGCGGGCCGGCCCTGTCGCGCAACCGCGCCGACGTCGATCTCGGCGTCGATCTCACCAAGGGCGGCTTCACCCTCGGCGCCGGCTTCATCGGCCAATATGCCGACCGCGCGAGCCAAGAGGGCTTCAACGCCCACGTGGACTGGAACTTCTAAGCCGGCAATAGGTCCCTCAAATCTTCGGCCAGGGCCTCGGCTGAGAGCAACCCCGCACCCTTAAGGTCAGGGCGCGTTCACGCGGCGCCGCGCACCTCGTCCGCGCCTGGAAACACGCGGGCATAGATGTCTTCGGCGTTCCGGTAGCACTCGCAGGAGCTGCGCTCC
Organism: uncultured Caulobacteraceae bacterium; assembly: GCA_937890965.1. Classification (GTDB taxonomy): domain Bacteria; phylum Pseudomonadota; class Alphaproteobacteria; order Caulobacterales; family Caulobacteraceae; genus Poindextera. The sequence goes on from CALAEG010000461.1 coordinate 2,472, forward strand.
ATCCCGGCGCGATCCAGCACGGTGATGAGCCCGCGGCGATATTCGATCAGTCCCTGACGCTGCAGCCCCTGGGCCGCGGTAGTCACGCGGGTGCGTTGGACGCCGAGCATCATGCCAAGGAATTCATGGGTCAGGGGCAGCACCTTGTCCCCCACCCGATCCTCGCAGGTGAGCAGCCAGCGGCACAGGCGCGCCTCAATGGGATGCAGCGTGTTACAGGCTGCCGACCGATGCAGCTGCGTCTCGGTGACCTGGGCGTAGCGGATCACCATATCGAGGATGGACGGATGGTCGCGGGCGGCGGCGCGCAAAGGCTGGGCGTCGATCCTGAGCGCGGCGCCGGCGATCTGCACAAGGCCACGCGAGTCCCAGATGGGATCCCCGAACACAGCCAGCAGCCCGACGGCGCCTTCGCAGCCGACGGTCAGGCTTTCGACCCCGCGATCGTCCGCCATGAGGGTGACGATGGAAACCACCCCGCTGCTCGGAAAATAGACGTGCTCTATCGGCTCGCCCGGCTCGGCGACGACGCGGCCAACGCTAAGGGCGATTTCACGGATATGCGGAGATAGCGCGGCCAGGGCCGGCTCGCCGAAAGACGCCAGAAGACGATTTCGAATATCCATATCGGCCTATTTGCCGCGCTACTTCAGAGTCTTCTGGCACGTAACAAGACTCTGCGGTGTCGAATAGCGATAACCAGCGCGATTATATTTAAAGATAGCGACAATGTCAGCTAAAGCAAGATGCTGTATGTCTCATAAATACATAGTCCGTATTTTGCGGACATTCGAGCGCGTGATCTCGAAGGCTTCGCTAGAGCAGGCGCTCGCCAGCGAAGGCTGGCTCAGAAGACGCGCCGGCGGGAACGGTGATCTCGAAGGTCGCGCCCGGATGACGGCGCACGACCAGCTTGCCGTGGACCTGGCCGACCAGCGAGCTGACCAGCGTCATGCCGAGCCCGCCCGCGCCCATCTTCGCCGGCTCAGGCAGACCGCGACCGCCGTCGCCGACGCTCAGCCGGAATTGATCGCGTTCCCGGTGGAAACGCACTGAAACCAGACCGGTCTCGGGCGGCGGATAGGCGTACTTGACCGCATTCGTGACCAGCTCATTGACCGCCATTCCCAGCGGGATGACCATGTCGATCGGCAGATCCGCAGCCTCGGCCTCGACGTTCAGGGTGATACGGCCGTCCGCTATCAGCGAGCGGGAAAGGCTGGCGCACAGGTCCTTCAGATAGGTCCCGAAGTCGATGTCATCGTTGCGCGAGCCGCGATAGAGCGCCTGGTGCACCTGAGCGATGCTCTGAACGCGATCGACCGCCTTGGTCAGTTGGTCGCGCACCGCGGGCTCCGCGCCGCGCGCCTGCATCTGCAGCATGCCGGCCACCAGGGCGAGGTTGTTTTTCACCCGATGGTTCAGCTCCTCGAACATCTCGGCCTGGCGCGCCACTGCGGCCTTGCGATCGGTGATGTCGAAGAAGAACTGGGCCATGCGCGACTCGGAAATCCGGCTGACGCGGATTTCGTAGGCGCGGCCGCCGGCCGGCGCCTGAAACTCGAAGCTCTCGGGCGCGCCGCCGCGCAGAACCCGTTCGCAGAGCGCTAGCCAACCGCGCGCGCGGCCCGGCAAGCCGCTGAATTTGGAACCCGCTATCTCGGGCCCGACCCCAAGCATGCGCAGCAGGGCCGGGTTTATCTCCAGGATACGGTAGTCGACCAGCCGGCCCTCGTCGCTCCAGATCGCCTCGCACAGCGCGAAGCCCTCGGACATGGTCTCGAACAGGCTGTCATACTGGAGATTGCGCTCGACCAGGGCGCCGCGGCTGTCCTGCAGGCGCCGCACCAGACGCTGCAGATAGTCCGCGGCAAACACGACCGCCGCACTCGAAAGGACATAGACCAGCAGACCGAGCGGCGCCGCGACCCGCAGCCGCGGCTCTTGAGCGATGGGGGCGAGGAAGAAAAACCAGGCCGCGGCGCCCCCGAGCACCAGGGCGAAGACCCCGAACCGCCAGCCGCAAAGGACCGTGGCGGCCAGCACGGCCAGGTAGTAGCCCGCGAACGGCGTGACCGTCGGCGAGATCACGCCCAGGCCCATGCGAAGCAAGGTCACGGCGGCGACCAGGGCGACGGTCAGGGCGAAGCGGGCCAGTATCCCTTGCACGGGATAGGCGCTGAGGTTCAACGACGGATCGACCTTGGATCTGGTCAACTTTAGTTCCGGCCCAGCTTGAAATGTCTTTGCGCGCAAAGAAAGACCGTACGCAGAAGTGAAAGCAACAAATCGCGCCGGCCTGCGGCGGTATGTCCACGCGAATACCCGGTCTGTATTGGACGCCGTCAGTCAGCCTCAGACCTGGCCTGGCTTGGCCGTAGCTTGCGCCAGCGTCGCCGAGGACGCTCAACGGAAGGTTTGACTTTTCCACGCCCTGCCGCATCGAATTCGGCTTGCCGTCCAAGGAGGCCGCAATGACCCCGTCTTCCCATCCGCAGATCTGGCTGGCCGCCGGCGTGCGGACGCCCTTCGCCAAGATCGACGGGCCGCTGGCCAGCCTCGATGCCATCGCCCTGTCGGTTCCGCTCGCCGAATACATGGTCGGCCTGCTGGACGGCGCCTTGCCCGATCTCGCGGTCTGGGGCGCTGTCGTGCCCAACCTCACCTGGAGCAATATCGCCCGCGAGGTGCTGATGGACGCGGGCGTCGGCGCGACGGTTCCGGCCTTCGCCACCGTCATGGCCTGTTCCACCAGCATGGTCGCAGCCTTCGAGGCGGTGGGGATGCTCGACGGCCGCGGATGCGATCTGGCCCTGGTCGGAGGGGTCGACAGCCTGAGCCGCATCCAGATCGGCCTCAGCCCTTCCCTGTCCGACTGGGTGCGCAAGTTCCAGCTGGCCCGCTCGCTCGGCGACCGCATCGCCCATTTCGCCGATTTGAAGCTGGGCGACCTGCAGCTCTATGTGCCGGGCGTGATCAACCGCACGACCGGCCTGAGCATGGGCGAGCACACCGAGATCACCGCGAAAGAATGGGGCATCGGCCGCGCCGAACAGGACGCCATGGCCTTGCAGAGCCACCAGCGCGCCGTCGCCGCCTGGGATGCCGGCTTTTTCGACGACCTCGTCCTGCCGGTGGGCGATTTCGACCGCGACACCATCCCGCGCCGCGACACCTCGCTGGAAAAGCTGGCGCGCCTGCCGCCGGCCTTCGACAAGACCAGCGGCCACGGCACCCTGACCGCCGGCTCGTCGACCCCGCTGACCGATGGCGCGGCCAGCCTCTGGGTCGCCACCGAGGCCGGGCTGACCAGGCTGCCGGCCGCGACGCCGCGGGTGAAGCTGATCGACTATGCGGTGGCCGCGGTGGATTTCCGCGTCGAGGGCCTGCTGATGGCGCCGGCATTCGCCATCCCCAAGATTTTGGCGCGCCAGGGATTGCGCTACGACGACATCGCCCTTTGGGAGATCCACGAGGCCTTTTCCGCCCAGGTGCTGTTCCACATGAAGGCGCTGGAAGACCCGGTCTTCCTGAAGGAGCGGGCCGGGGTCGAGCCGAATTTCGGCCCCTTTCCGCGTGACCGGATCAATCCGAACGGCGGGAGCGTCGCCCTTGGCCATCCCTTTGGAGCCACCGGCGCGCGCATCCTCAGCCAGGCGATCAAGGAGCTGGCGGCCATGCCATCGGGCGCCCGCGCCATCGTCAGCATCTGCGCCGACGGCGGCCAGGGCAGCGTGGCCCTCCTACAGGCGGCCTGAACGAGACGCCGCTTGCCAAACAAGCTTCGGGGGATTTCCATGGGCGGACACGCCGATTTGGACGCGTGGGAGACAAAGATGCCCGACGGAACCGCCGACGTATTGAAGGACAGGCGCGAAGCCGCCCGCAAGGCCGCCTACGATCAGCCGCTGGAAACCTTCAACCCGGCCCGCGCCGCCTTCTTTCGCGACGATGTCATGTGGCCCTATTTCGAGCGGCTGCGGAAGGAATCGCCGGTGCATTTCACGCCGGATTCCAACTACGGGGCCTTCTGGTCGATCACCAAATACAACGACATCATGGCGGTGGATTCCAACCACCAGGTCTTCTCCTCCGCCAGCGGCATCGCCCTGCCGTCAAAGGAGGCGCAGCAGTACAGCGAGGGGCGGCGCTCGGCCTCGAACTTCATCTCGATGGATCCGCCCAAGCACGACGTACAGCGCAAGACGGTGAGCCCGGCGCTGGCGCCCTCGGCGCTGGCCAACCTGGCCCCGCTGATTCGCGAGCGCGCCGGGCTGATCCTCGACTCGCTGCCGATCGGCGAGCCGTTCGACTGGGTGGATCTGGTTTCGAAAGAGCTGACCACCATGACGCTGGCCACCCTGTTCGACTTCCCCTTCGATGAGCGGCGCAAGCTGACCCACTGGTCCGACACCATGACCACGGCGACGGGGTTCGGGCCCGTGGCCACGGCGGAAGAGCGCCGGGCGACCATGGACGAGTGCTTCGCCTATTTCACCAAACTCTGGAACGAGCGGGTCAATGCCCCGCCGGCCGGCGACCTCATCTCCATGCTGGCCCACGGCGCCGACACCCGCGACATGTCGGAGGCGGAGTTCCACGCCAATGTCACCCTGCTGATCATCGGCGGCAACGACACCACCCGGAACACCATCTCCGGTTCGGTCTACGCCCTCAACCAGAATCCGGATCAATATGACAAGCTGCGCGCCGACCTTTCGCTGATCCCCTCGATGGTGTCGGAGACCATCCGCTGGCAGACGCCGCTGGCGCACATGTCGCGCACCGCGCTGGAAGACATCGAGTTCAGGGGCAAGCTGATCAAGAAGGGCGAGCGGGTGGTCATGTGGTACATCTCGGGCAACCGCGACGAGGAGGTGATCGAGAACCCGAACGCCTACATCATCGACCGTCCCAGGCCGCGCCAGCACCTTTCGTTCGGCTTCGGCATCCACCGCTGCGTCGGCAACCGCCTGGCCGAGCTGCAGCTGACCATCATCTGGGAAGAGATCATGAAACGCTTCCCGGAAATCCGCCTGCTGGAAGAGCCGAAGCGGAGCTATTCGATCTTCGTGAAGGGCTACGAGGACATGCAGGTCCTGATCCCGTCACGCCTGTGAGCGCGGCTAGAGCGGGTTGAGGAAAAAGTGTGAAGCGGTTTTCCGCCAACCCGCTCAAGACCTAATGCCCGGCCAGCGGCCAGACCAGGGCGATCAGCGGCGCGCCGAGCACGATGACCAGGATCGATAGGGGCAGGCCCAGCCTGGCGTAGTCACCGAACCTGTAGCCTCCGGGCCCCATGACCAGGGTGTTGCACTGGTGGCCGATGGGGGTGAGGAAGTCGCAGCCGGCCCCGGTCGCCACCGCCATCAGGAAGGCGTCGGGCTGCAGGTGCAGCTGGCGCGCCAGGGCGACGCCGATAGGCCCCAGCACCAGCACCGTCGGCGCATTGTGCAGGAATGGCGCGCAGGCCATGGCGGTGACCATCAGGATTGCCAGGGTGAGCAAGGCCGGCGCGCTGTGCAGGGCGCCCGCCAGGCCGCCGGCGATCAGGCCGGTGGCGCCGGTGGACTGCACCGCCTCGCTGAGGGGGGTCAGCGCGCCGATCAGGATCAGCACCTGGCCCTCGAGCGATCCATAGGCCTCGCGCATCGGCAGGCTCCCGGTCGCCACCATGAGGATGGCGGCGCCGAAAAAGGCCGGGGCGATCGGCGCGATCTTGAAAGCGATCAGGATCATCGCCGCCGCCAGGATCAGGATCGGCACAAAACGCCGCCGCGCGCCGTCCACCTGCACCGGGCGTTCGATGAGCGGCAGCACGCCCAGGGATTGCAGGGCGCCGGGCAGCGCCTTTTCGCCGGCCTGCAGGATCAGGACGTCGCCGGGGCGCAGGGTCACATTGCGGAGCTGCTCGGAAATCCTGGCGCCGCTGCGGCTGACCGCCAGCAGGCTGACCCCGAACTGCTCCTGCAATTGCAGCCGCGCCGCCGAACGCCCGACCAGCACCGACTCCCGCTGCACCACCGCCTCGATCGAGCGCAGCTCCTCGCGCGCCTCGTCCTTTTCGACCTCTTTGCCGGCGCGCTCGTGCATCAGGGGCGTGCGAGAGAAGACCGCGTTCAGGCTCTCCTGCGAACCTTCCAGCACCAGGGTGTCGCCCGGCTTCAGCTTGTGGTTCGCCCGCGGCGACTCAGACCGTTTGTCGTCGCGGACAATCGCTCTGGCCTTGACCCCATCTTCGGCCAGCTTCAGCGCCCCGAGGTCGCCCAGCTCGGTTGGCCAGGTTTCCGGCAGGGTGGCCTCGGTGACGTAGGGGGCGCTGACCGCGTCGCCCATGTCGGGGGTCCCCTGCCGGTCCCGGGGCAGAAGCCGCCAGGCGAAGCTGACGAAGATCAGGCCAATGGCGGTCAGCACCAGCCCCACCGGCGCGAAGTCGAACATCTGGAAAGGTTTGCCCAGGGTGTCCTCGCGCACCTGGCTGACGATGATGTTGGTCGAGGTGCCGACCAGGGTGACCAGCCCGCCCAGGAGCGACATGAAGGACATCGGCATCAGGATGGACGAGCGCGAGGTCTTGGTGGTGCGGGTCAGCCGGATCGCCACCGGCATCAGGATGGCCAGCGCCCCGACGTTCTTGGTGAACATGGAGAGCACCGCCGTCGAGCCGGCCATGACCGGGACCTGGGTCGCCGAGGTCTTCAGCCGCGAGAGCACGGGCTGCAGCAGTTGTTCGATAACGCCAGAGCGCGCGACGGCGGCGCTGATCACCAGGGCGCTGGCGATGATCACCACCACGTCGCTGGTGAAGCCGCTGAAGACCCGCTTGACCGGAACCACGCCGACACTGACCCCGGCGAGCAGGGCGATCAGCGCCACGACGTCGTAGCGGAACCGCCCCCAGGCGAACATGACGACCGCGCCGCCGACGATGGAAAAGGCAAGCACCTGCGGTAAGGTCATGGGCTCTCCGGCAAAGCTTGACCCTGCTAGAAGCCGCCGCGCGAGTGAGGGTTCCGGTTAGGAGGCCGCCTTCAGCCGCCTAGTCCTTGCATTGCAGCAGGCGCGAGAAGGTCCACTGGCTGTCGCCGACGAGGGAATGGGCGTCGTCCAGCAGCCAGCGGCCGCCCAGTTTCTGGAAATCGAAGACGATCTTTTCCGGGTCGCTCATGTTGTGGAAGGTCGCGGTCACCGTCGTGCGGCCGGCCGGCGTGGTCGGGCCGCGCGTCACCACGAGCTGGGTGATCCGGTCGTCCTGGCCGTTGAACCAGAAGATGAAGTCCAGGCCGCACGCCGCTTCGCCCTTGGCCGCGCGCCGCGCCGCCGCCACCAGCGCCTTCAGATGCGGGGTGTAAAAGGTCTCGGGCGGCCCATAGCCTTGCGACCCATTTTCGGCGGCGATGAGGCGGTGATAGACCTGGGCGACGATGACCTCCGGCGCCTGAGGGACGGAAGCCGCCGCGGCGCGATTCGGCGCGACGACGAGACCGGATAGAAGCGTGATCGCGAGCGCCGCCACGGCGCTGGCGAGGTGAAGATCGAACCTGAACGACATACGCATTCTCCCCACTGACCGCTGGCGCTCAGGCCGACAGCAGCAGGGTTTTAAGGCCGGTTCGACCCAACAGATAGACCTTCGATTCCGGCGCCCAAAAACCGGTCAGGATCGTCTTTGGACGGTCAAGGTTGGCGGCTAGCCTTGCCACGGCGGCTTCACGCGGCTATTCACGGCTCACTCTCGTCGCCTGGATGTCCGGGCCACTGACCCACCTGGTCGCGACTGCCCGTTTGAAGTTTGGGCGGCGGCAAGACGTGAATTCGGATCGTGGCGGTCGCTTTTTCAGGCCCCGCCCAATGTCCGATTGGCGCAATGGCAGAGTTCATGGATGTCTTTAGGCGCCGGCTTTTCAATAGCCGCAGTCGTTGGCGTTAGCCTGTTGATGGCGACCGCGGCCGCACCGCAAACCGTTGGCGAGGGATCGAGCGTCACAGCGACGCCCCCCGCCGTTGCGGCCAGCCCCGAACCGGCTCAAATCGTTGCGCCAGGGCTGCCAGCGCCCGACAAGAATCCCCTGGCGTCAGACGGTGTTCCTCCCGCCGATGCGACCGACACCGCCGACGCCGCCCCCACGGTCCAGCGCGATGCGCCGCTGGACGTGCGCGTCGCCGCCGAGGGCCTGAACGTGGCCAGCCTGGATTCCGAACTGGAATGCATGGCCAAGGTGGTTCACCACGAGGCCGCCAACCAGTCGCTGCAAGGCCAACTGGCCGTCGCCCAGCTGATCCTCAACCGGGTCAAGTCGCCGCTTTTCCCCAAGACCATCTGCGCGGTGGTCAACCAGCCCGGCCAGTTCTTCTCGACCCGCGCCTGGCCCGCGCCGGTCCATTCGCCGCGCTGGCACACCTCGGTGGCGATCGCTCGCATCGCGCGTGAGGCGAACCTGCCCGAGATCGCGCCGGGGGCGCTTTTCTATCACGCTTCCTTCGTCACCCCGTCCTGGTCGAAGCGGCGGGTCAAGGTCGGGCGCATCGGCGAAAACGTCTTCTACCGTTGATCTAGCTGGGCGGCGACTGTCCGTCGTCGGGCTTGGCGACCGTCCACGTCCGGGCCCGCTGCTGGCCCCATAGGTCGTGCATCCAGGCGCGCGGCGTGGTCAGGCCGAATTTCGCCACCTCATCCTCCCAGGCCGAGGTCAGGCTGACCAGCTTGGCCGTGGCCTCGGTCGGCGTCAGCGAAGCGGCCCAGGACTTCATCGAAGCGGCGTTGAAGACGAACAGGAACGCCGTCGCCATCGCGATCGCCGTCGAGGTCCAGGCGAGCGCGCGAGCGGCCGCCACGCGGTCGGTGGGGTCGGCGGGCTCGGGTATGGGGCTGTCGGTCACGGACGGTTTTCCTAGAACTGAAAATAGATGAATGCCTGCACGCCCTCGGGCCGCATGGCGTCGATGATCAGGACCAGGGCGCCGGCGCCCAGGCCGAAGACCACGGCCGGCAGCCGGGCGGCGCGGAAGGCAACGGTCTCGATCAGCCGCGGCGGGCTGAAATGCAGCCCAAGCCCGAACAGGATCAGGGCCAGCGCCATCGGGGTGAAGGCAAGCGCCGAATCGTCCCATCGGCCAAGGCCGGAGATGAAGGTCAGGGCGGTCTGGAAGCTGTCGGCGCGGAAGAAGATCCAGGCCAGGCAAACCAGGTTGAAAGTGACGATCAGGCCGAGAATCTTCGGCGCATTGGGCCAGCGGGCGGGCTTGTAATGAGCCCAGATCCGCTCGATGCACAGGGCCGCGCCGTGCAGGGCGCCCCAGGTGACGAACTTCCAGGCCGCGCCGTGCCAGAGGCCGCCGAGCAGCATGGTGATCATAAGGTTGCGGCAGATGAACCAGACATTGCCGCGGCTGCCGCCCAGGGGAATATAGAGATAGTCGCGCAGCCAGCTGGACAGGCTGATGTGCCAGCGCCGCCAGAAGTCCTGCAGCGAGATCGACCGATAGGGCTGGTCGAAATTGCGCGGAAAGCGATAGCCCAGCAGCGCCGCCAGCCCGATGGCCATGTCGCTATAGGCCGAGAAGTCGGCATAGATCTGCACCGCATAGCCGTAGGTCGCGGCGATCAGGTCGACGGCGGAATGGGCGTTCGGATCGAAGAAGACCGGGTCGACAAGGCCGGTAGCGAGTTCCGAAGCCAGGATGGCCTTCTTGAACAGGCCCCAGACGATCATCAGGATTCCCAGCGAGGCGGCTTCCCGGCTGAGATCGGGACTGCGCTCGAACTGCGGGATGAGGTCGGCGCCGCGCACGATGGGGCCGGCGACCAGGTGGGCGAAGAAGGACATCAGCAGCGTGACATTCAGCAGGCTGGCCGCCTGCAGCTTGCCCCGATAGACGTCGATCAGATAGCTCATGCCCTGGAACGTGAAGAAGGACAGGCCGATGGGAAGGATCACCTGGATGATCGGCAGGTCCCGCTGCCAGCCCAAGAACCGCAGCACATCGGCGACCTGCCCAAGGAAGAAGCCGAAATACTTGAACCAGATGAGGATGCCGAGATTGGCGACCACGCCCAGCACCACCAGGGTGTGACGGCGCCTGGGCCCAGCGGTGCGCGAAATCAGCCGCGCGACGCCCCAGTTGAGCACCCCCGATCCGATCAGCAGAGTGACGAAGCGCCAGTCCCAGGCCCCGTAGAAGATCCAGCTGGCCACCAGCAGGATGATCTTGCGCCATTCGTTCGGCTTGCGGACGATCCAGGCCGCCGCGAACAGGGCCAGGAAGAAGAGCCCGAACCGGAGGGTCGGAAACAGCACCCTCTATCGGGCCGCTTGATAGGCCAGGTACGCGGCGTCGAGATCGGCCTGCAACAAGGTCGCCACCTGGGCGCCGCCGGCGGAGGTGGTGTGGACGTGGTCGCCCCTGGTCAGCGGCGGCACGGCCGTCGCCCATCGGTCCGCGGCGCCGGGCCCGCCCATGCGCGCGCCCCAATCCCAAAAGGCCACGTCGGTATCCTGCGCAACCCGCCGCTGGATCTGGCGGATCTGGGTAAGAGCCGGCGGCGTGAACCAGCTCGTGCGGAAGGCCTCGGCATAGGGCTGCGGCCCCTCGGTCGGCGCATCCTCGGGCAGCGGCGCACCGCCCTCGTCGTCATTGTGCGCCAGGGCGCCCCGTTTGGTCTCGGCGTCGGGCGGCGCGATGACCAGGATGGGCACGCCGCCGCCCAGCCGCTTCAGCCGCGCGATCTGGCCGCGCAGCCGGTCCTCGAACGCCGCGGCGTTGAAGTGGCTGACGAAGCCGTCATTGGTGCCGAAGGCCAGCACGATCAGGTCGGGCTTGTAGGTCCTGAGTTCCTCCCCCACCGCCTGGTCGTCGGTGCGGGCGAAATGTTTCAGCTCGGTGCCGACCACGCCCAGATTGGAGACCACCACGCCGCCGGCGTCGTTGAAGCTCGCCCAGGAGGTCAGGGTGACCGGTCCGCCCTCGGTGGTCAGCACGGCCTGGGTCTGCGGCTCATTCGACGGAAAGGTCGAGCACGTGACGCCGACGGTTGGCGCATCGAGACTGACCCGGGTGGTCACCGCGCCCAGCGTCACGTCATAGCCGCCCGCCTGGGGCCTCGCCTCGCCGCAGACCACTAGCCGCCGGAAGGCCTGGGCGGGCTCGGCGGTGAGGGTCAGCGATGCGCCGTCCTGATGCGAGGTCAGGCGAAAGCCGGAGATACCGAAAGCCGGGGGCGCCACCGGATCGGCGCGAAAGGTGTTCTCGACCGTCCATCCCGGCGACTGGTCCACATGCACGCCGTGGGGAAAGAAGCCGTCGAACGGTCGGCCCGGCGGCATGACCCCACGCCCGCCCACCCCGAATTCAGCCTGCAGGGCGTCGCGCCATGGACCGGTGATCGAGTCGCCGGCGCTGTGGCTGTCGCCGATCTGCAGCACATGGACGGTGCGCGGAACGCCCAGCCGAGTCTGTTCGAGCAACTCGAAATAGGGGGCGAGCGCCTCGGCCCCGCACAGCGACTGGACGCATGGAACGCTGGGCGAACTGCCCGCGGCCACCGCAACCGTAACCGCGGCCGCCACACTGGCAAGACTCATGAACCGCGCCCGTTGGCCGAAGCGAACTGCTGGGGCCCGGACCCGACCGGGAAGATCGTCGCCGCCATGTCGCGGGAGCTGGCGACATAGGTCTTGATACGCTGGACCAGCGGACCGGTGATGCGCTCATAACCCGGTATCGACATGTGGATGCCGTCGTCGGCGCGCATGATCTCGTCCTTCTTGGTCTTCGGATCGACGAGACGGATGCTGAACTGGCCCTGGTCGTCGACGGACAAGGCCTCCGTCGGCAGGAAGGGCACGTCGAGCGCCGCCATCTCACCGCTGTAGAAGTCATTCATGGCGGCGATTTGGCTGTCGAACTCCGGATTGCGCATTTTCGGCAGGCCGACCCAATAGACCATGGCGCCTTGCGCGCGCAGCAGGGCGATATAGCGCGCCACCCGCCGGCCATAGGCCAGCTTCCAGCCGGGACTGAGCAGCGGATAGACGTGGCCGTCGTCATAGATGCCCTGGGTGTCGTTGGCGCCGAAACTGATCACCGCGATATCGACTGGCTGGGCGGCGATATCGGTGGTGGCCTTGTCTTCCAGATTGAGGCTCTGATAGCGGGTGAAGCCGGTGGAGCGCTCGGCGAACTTGATCACTTGGTAGTGCTCGCTCTTGGGCAGGGTCCAGTAGAGCGCCGCCCAGATGCCCTCGCCGAAGCTGTCGCCGAAGACGCCGACGGTGATCGGGTCGCCCTTGGCCACGGTCTTCAACAGGCGCGGATAGAAGGGCACGGCGCAATCTATGCCCGTGGGGATGGCCGTCTGGCCCGCTGCCGCGCCGGGATGGGCCGGGTGCGGCGATACGCCGATGGGCCCGCCAACCGGCACCGCGCGCGCGCTCCTGTCGACGATAAACGACCCATAGATAGCGGCGCCGACCAGGAGCCCGATGAAGAGGACGGCCGTGCGATCCAGCGCCAGCCTGGCCAGGTCCAGTCCGCGCCGCGCTAGGGGGACTGGCGGCGGCGGGGGCGGTGGCGGCGCGGGTTTGGGCGCGCTCACGGCAACCGCCGGCGCGGCGACCTTGCGCGTGCGCTTGACGGCAGGCTTCGCGGGCGCGGCCCTGGGCGCACGCTTGGTGGATTTCGCCATGGCCAGCCCCCAGCTCGCCGACGCGGCCATGCGCAAAGCCGCAGTGCGCGGCGGTCATTTCGTCCGCGGGGCGCGGTCGAAGGACCCTTGAGGAGACGCCGCGTCCCCAAGGGGTTGGCGCAATTCATCGTGAGTAACTCCAGGCTTGTCAACGGCAACGAGAGTCGCAGTTTCGGACGATGCGCCGGTCGGATTGAACAACCCTAAACGTCGGGCGTTGCAGGGGTTCAAGCGATGGAGACCGCCATGGCCGAACTGAAAGCCAAGACCCGCGACAAGCTGCCGAACAAGGACTTCGCGGAGCCCGAAAAGCGCGCCTATCCGATCGAGGACAGGTCCCATGCCCGCAACGCCAAGGCCCGCGCCAGCCAGGCCGTCAAGGCCGGCCGGATGTCGAAGGCCGAGGCAGGCAGGATCGACAAGAAGGCCGACGCCGTCCTGAAGAAGGGCTGATGGCCCGGCCCGGCGTGGCTAAAATCGACGTCGATGCCCTGATCGTCGGCGGCGGCCCGGCCGGGCTGACCGCGGCCATCTATCTCGGCCGGTTTCGCCGCTCCTTAGCTCTGGTGGATGCAGGCCAGAGCCGATTGGGCCTCATTCCGATCACCCACAACCATCCGGGCTTTCCGGACGGGGTGAAAGGCCGTGTGCTCTGGGCGCGAATGAAGACGCAGGCCGAACACTACGGCGCCGTGGTCCGAACAGGCGCCATCGAGTCGATACATCACCAGGCCAAGATGTTCGTCTGCGATCTGGATGGGACCGAAATCCGCGCCCGCTTCGTCGTGCTGGCCACCGGCGTCGCCGACCGGCCGCCGGCGGCGCATTTTGCCGAAGCGGTGAAGAAGGCGCTGATACGCCTCTGCCCGATCTGCGACGCCTACGAGGTGATCGACAAACAGATCGGCGTCATCAGCATCGGCGAACGCGGCGCCCACGAGGCGATCTTCCTCCGCGACTACAGCCCCCATGTGACGCTGCTGCATGCCGGCAAGCCCGCGGAGTTGAATGCCAAGGCCCGCAAGATGCTTGCCGCCGCCGGGATCGGCCTAGTCGAGGCTGAGATCGTCAGTGTCAATCTTGAAGGCGATCGCACCGTCGAACTGGCCCTTGCCGACGGTGTGCGGCTCGGCTTCGACACGGTCTATTCCGCGCTCGGAATGGACAACCGCACCGGTCTTGCCGTGGCCCTGGGCGCCAAGACCAACGAAGCCGGCTGCCTGCTGGTCGACGAACACCAGAAGACTTCGGTGGACGGCCTCTACGCCGTCGGCGACGTCGTGCGCGGGCTGAACCAGATCAGCATCGCCGAGGCCGAAGCCGCCATCGCCGCTACCGACATCCACAACCGCCTGAGAGCCTGAGGTTTTTCGGTCTAACGGAGCCGTTGGAACCTCGGCTGCGGCGTCGGGTGATCGGCACGCCTTGTTATGGGCGACTGAGCCGCCGCCGCAACGAGCGGCGCCGTGGCGCGTTGATGCGGCATGGCCTCCTCCAAAGCCGCCGGCGCGGTCATTTCGCCACAATCGGGCGCCCGGCCGCGGCTGAAGCGCATCGCGGCGGTGGTCAATCCCGCCGCCGGCAGTGTGGGGCCTGGCGCCGCGGACGCCCTGGCTGAGTTGGTCGCGGACTATGGCTACGAACTCTCGCTCTCAAGCCCGGCGCCGCACGAGATCGAGACGGCGCTGAAGTCGGCCATCGGGACCGGCCCGGACTTGGTGCTGATCCTGGCCGGCGACGGCACCGCGCGCTTGGCCGCCGAACTCAGCGGGCCGGACGGGCCGCTGGTCGCGCCCCTGCCCGGCGGCACTCTGAACATGTTGCCCCACGCCCTCTATGGGACGCGGCCCTGGCCAGCGGCGCTGAAGGCGGCGCTGGAGGCAGGCGTCGAACGCACCGTTCCCGGCGGCCGGATCGGCGGGAGGAGCTTCTATGTGGCGGCGATCCTGGGCGCCCCGGCCCTCTGGGGCCATGCGCGCGAGGCGGTCAGGGCCAGGCACTTCGTCGAGGCCGGCCGGCAGGTGAGCTACGCGTTTCGCCGCGCTTTCGGCGGCGGACTTCACTACGATCTGGACGATCGGCCGAGCCGAAAGGCCGAGGCCCTGGTCTTGATCAGCCCCACGGTCTCCACGGCGATGACCAAGGATGAAGCCGCGCTGGAGGCCGCCGCGCTCGACGTTCACGACGCCCGCGAAGCCTTCCGCCTGGCCTTCAACGGGCTGGTCAGCGATTGGCGGCGCGATCCCAGCGTCACCGTCGAGGCTTGTGTCAGGGGCGTCGCGTGGGCCAGGCGCGCGATCCCATGTATTCTGGACGGCGAGACGCAACGCCTGTCGCGCAGGGTCGAGTTCGAATTTATTCCCCGCGCCTTCCGCGCTCTGGCGCCGCCACCACAGGCCGGTCCGTGATCCTGCGCATCGCCCATCTCAGTGACACCCACTTCGGCGGTGAGGACAAGGCCGCGGTGGAAGAGGCCATCGGCGCGGTCGCCGATTTCAAGCCGACGCTAACCGTGGTCAGCGGCGACGTGACATTGAACGGCCTGCCGCGGGAGTTCCTGGCGGCGCGGGCCTGGCTCGACCGCCTGCCGCGGCCCAGGCTGGTCACGCCGGGCAATCACGACACGCCCTATTGGAACCTGGTCTTGCGGGCCTTGATCCCATTTAGCCGGTATCGCCGCTATATCGGCGAGGATCAGGTATCGCGGATCGACGCGCCTGGCCTTGCGGCGCGCAGCCTGAACAGCGCCCGCGGCGCCCAGCCGCGCCCGAACTGGTCCAAGGGCGCGATCTCGACCGAGCGTCTGCAGCGGATCGACTGGGGCCCGTCGCCGGCGCTCAAGGTCTTCACCTGTCACCATCCGCTCATCGATATCCCCGGCGCACCGGTCACCGGCGGCGTACATCGCGGGGCGGCGGCGGCGAAGATGCTGGCCGAGGCCGGAGTGGAGCTGGTCCTGACCGGCCATGTACACAACCCGTTCGTGCTGCCGCTGCCGGGGAGCGAGCCGGGCTGCTACGCGGTCGGCGCCGGCACCTTGTCGCTGCGCACCCGCGGAACCCCGGCGGGGTTTTCCACCATCCTTGTCGACGAGGCGCGCATCGAGGTCACCGCCCTAGGCTGGACCGGGGCTCGGTTCGAGACGGAGCAATCGTGGGCCCTCACCCGCCGCCCGCCCGCGCAACCTGTCGTCGCTAACGGCTGAAGGCGGCCTCGGCGCTGCCGGTCAACAGCACCTTGGGCGCGCCTTCGACGTTCAGCGAGGCGGCGAGCATAACCAGGGCCCACAGGACCAGCGAGATGGCCCCACCGAGCTTGGCGCTGCGCGGCATTTCGATCGATGCCTTCAAGGCGTCGGCCAGCATCCAGCGATGGAAGACCAGGGCGTTGACCAGGCCCAGGACCATGAACAGCAGCTTGAGCGTGAAATAGGCATGGCTGCCGACATGCAGCGGATCGTAGAGGAAGAGCGCTGCGCCGGTCACCAACGAGATGGCGAAGGTCAGGTAGAGCCAGGGGATGGTGTACTCGACAAAGGCCTGTAGCGGGGCGACCGCGCGCACGCCCATCAGGCGCAGATCGAGAAGCACGATCCCGCCGAAAAAGGCGCCCACCGAGAGCACGTGGATGGCGCGGATGATGAAATGATAGGGCTGCAGCGCGAAGTGCAGGCCGCGGTTGTCCATCGCGATCAGCAGATCGGATGGGATGCGAAGCCCCGCCAGGGCCTGTGATGGATCGAACATTTGGCTCCAAGGCCGGGGTGTCGTTGCGCCGGGCCGCGCTACTTGTTATTAAAAACTATTCTCATTCGCAACCAGCTGGGGGACCCGTGCGACCGATCGCACCTTTCAGAGTCCTGTTTTTCTCCGCCCTCGCCCCGGGTTTGATGGCTGCCGGCCAGGCCGCGGCCGACGCCCCCCTGCAGCTGACCGTGCAGAATCACCACTTCACCCCGACGGTCATCACCGCGCCGGCCGGCCAGCGCTTCACCATCCAGGTGCGCAATCTCGACCCGACGCCGGAAGAGTTCGAGAGCTACGACTTCAAGGTCGAGAAGATCATGGCCCCGCACGCGACCATCATCGTTTCGGTGGGCGCGCTGAAGCCCGGCTCGTACGCCTTCTTCGGCGACTACAACCCCACCCTGGCCAAGGGCGTGTTGCGCGTCGTTGCGGCGGGAGGACATTAGCCGTGCTGGCCAGCCTGCTCATCGTCTTCCGCGAGGTGCTCGAGGCCGGGCTGGTGGTCGGCATCGTCTTCGCCGCCACCGAGGGCATCGCCGGCCGCACCCGCTGGATCGGCGCCGGCATCGCCGCCGGCGTGCTCGGCGCCAGCGCGCTCGCCCTTTTCGCCGGGGCGCTATCCAACGCCCTCTCCGGCCAGGGGCAGGAGTATTTCAACGCCGCGGTCATGCTGGGGGCGGTGCTGATGCTGGGCTGGCACCACCTGTGGATGGCCGACCACGGCCGCGAGCTGGCCAGGCAACTCAAGACCCTGGGCTCGGAGATCGACGCCGGCCGCGCCTCGCTGACGGCCATGGCGGTCGTTGTTGCCCTGGCCATCCTGCGCGAGGGCTCGGAGGTGGTGCTGTTCCTCTATGGCATCGTCGCCGCCAGCACCGACGGTCCGGTCGCCCTATTCCTGGGCGGGGTCGGCGGCCTGGTCCTGGGCGCGGTGGTTTCCTTCGCCCTCTATCGCGGCCTGGTGGCCATCCCAACCCGGCGCCTGTTCCAGGTCACCGGCGTGCTGCTCACCCTGCTGGCCGCCGGCCTGGCCGGCCAGGCCTTCGCCACCCTGGCCCAGATCGGCGCGGTGCCCACCCTTGGCGACGAGATCTGGAACACCGCCTGGCTGCTGCGCGACGACACCCTGGTCGGCCGCGCCCTGCACGTCATCACCGGCTACACCGACCGCCCGTCCGGGATCCAGCTGCTGGCCTATGGCGTGACGCTGGCGGCATTCGTGATCGGCGGCCGGCTGATGCACCGCGCCCACCAGCGCCGCCACCGCCCCGCCATCCTGCAAGGAGCCGAGAAATGAACACGTTGAGGGCCATGGCGGCGGGTCTCGCCTGTGCGGCCATGGCGCTGGCCGCGGCCCAGCCGGCGGCGGCGCGGGAGTACTTTGTCGGCGGCCCGGTGCACGTCCAGGACATGGAGATCGTCGCCAACTACTTGGTCGGGGTGCAGATGGCGCCGATGACCAAGGGCATGGTGATGAGCGGCCCCGACGTCATCCACCTGGAGGCCGACGTGCACGCCACCGCCGACAACACGTACGGCTATCCGGACGGCGCCTGGGTCGGCTACCTGACCATCCAGTACCTGGTGCAGAAGGTCGGGACCAACTGGCATGCGGTCGGCGTTCTGAAGCCGATGACCGCCAAGGACGGCCCCCACTATGCCGACAACATCCGCATGGATGGTCCCGGCAGGTACAAGGTGACCTACCGCTTCACCTCGCCGGAATCGAACGGCTTCTACCACCACATCGACAAGGAAACCGGCGTCCCCGGCTGGTGGGCGCCCTTCGCGGTCGCCTTTCCCTTCGACTATCCGAAGCGCTGATCAACTGCCCGTCGAGGTGTAGCGCCGGACGCCGAAGCCCCAGGCCCAGAACGATACCGCCAGGAAGATGACGCCGAAGATCGGGCTGAGGGGCAGGAACCAGTCGGGGGCGCCCAGCGGATCGTGGCGGCCGAGCAGGGCCACCACCGGGAAATAGGCAACGCAGGCCAGCGGCACCACGAAGGTCAGGAAGCCGCGAAACCAGGGGGCGTAGAGGCTGAGCGGGAACTGCGCCGCCTGGACGCCGCCATAGGTCAGCACATTGGCCACCTCCAGCCCCTCGACGGTCCAGAAGGACAGCGTGCCCTGCAGCACAAGCAGGCCGAAGAAGAGTGCGACGCCGCCGGCCACCGTCCAGGCGGCCAGGCCGACGGCGGCCAGGGTCCAGTGAAAGTGCAGTGTCTGCGTGGCGATGGCGACGATCAGCAGGCCCTGGAGCACCCGGCCCATGGTGCGCAGGCGAAAATCGTAGCCGATGAGTTGCAGCGCGAGCGACCGTGGACGCAGCAAAACACGGTCGAAATTGCCGGTGCGGATGAACTCGGTCCCCAGCACGTCGAAACCGCGGCTAAGGAAGTCCGAAATGCCGAAGCTGATCGAGACCAGGCCGTAGAACAGCGCCACCTCGCCAAAGCTCCAGCCGCGCACCTGGCCGAAGCGGCTGAACAGGGCGGCGATGCCGAAGATCTCGATGAAGTTCACCGCGAAGGCGCCGACGGTCATCAGCACGGTGGTGCCCGGATATTGCGCCTGGGCCGAGAGCGATGCCCTGAAATAGCGGGTGAGCAGGTGCAAGGGGTTCATGGCTCAGCCGCCCTGAACCTGGAGGCGGTCCATGACACGGCCCAGCCAGAGACGCCCAAGGCCGCCAAGCACCAGGATCCAGAAGACCTGCAATCCGACGCCCGCCAAGGCCATCGTCCCGGTCAGCTGGCCGAAATAGATGCGGAAGGGAATGTCGACCACGCCGGCGAAGGGCTGGATGAACAGCGCCGTGCGCGCCCAGTCGGGGAAGAGCGGCAGCGGGATCAGGTTGCCGGTGAGCAGGATGGCGACCGGCGCCACCAGGTTATTGACCCCGCGATCGGTCAGGGTCGCGGCGACGCAGATGTTGATCAGCATGACGATGGCCGAAGAGAGCAGCACCACCAGAATCATGGAGAGGCTGAACAGCAGCGCCGCCGCGACCCCGGCCGGAGGCGCCCAGGCCCACGCGCCCAAGCCCACGATCGGAAAGATGATGCCCGTCAGCGCAAACATCATCGCCGAGCGCGGCGCCGCCCGCGCCGTCATCCAGGCCGCGGCGTTGACGTACCACCAGCCATAGGCGTCGACGGGGCGCAACCGGTCGTAACCCACCGCGCCGGTGCGCACCTTGGCGGCCACATCCGGGTCGCCGGTCCATGGGTTCAGCGACAAAAACCCCTGGGCCAGCCAGGTATAGGTGATGGTCTGCGACAGGCTGATCGGCGCGTGCGCGGCGGCCCCGGCGGCGCCGAAGAAGGCGGCATAGATCATCACCTTGATTCCGCCCCACCAGCACTGGGTGGCGAACCCGGCCAGGGCCGCGGCGCGGTATTGCAGCATCAACTGGAAGCGCGCCGAGAAGGTCGCAAGATATGGGCGAAGGGCGTTCACGCCTCCTCCGCCCCATGCAACTGG
The DNA here is from genome assembly GCA_937890965.1 of uncultured Caulobacteraceae bacterium. Lineage (GTDB taxonomy): Bacteria > Pseudomonadota > Alphaproteobacteria > Caulobacterales > Caulobacteraceae > Poindextera. The sequence goes on from CALAEG010000461.1 coordinate 22,389, forward strand.
TAGAAACGGGTGATCACCTCTTCGATAGCCGGCTCGTCGACATGGATATCCTCGACCGCATGGTCGGCGGTGATACGCGCAATGAGCGTCGGAGCTGCAATAATCGCCGGATCGAAGGCCAGCTCCAGGGCGCGGCCGTCGCGGGCGCGTTCCTCGACCCCGGGAATGTCGATCACCGGCGCGTCCTCGGCGAAATCGACACAGAGCCGCCGCTCGGCCAGCACCCCGGCGCGCAGGGCCTCGTAGGGGCTGTCGGCCAGAATGGTGCCGTTGCCGATGACGATGACGCGGCGGGCCAGGGCCTCGATGTCGTGCATGTCGTGGGTGGTCAGGATGACGGTGACGCCACGCTCGCGGTTCAGGGTCGAGACAAAGTCGCGCACCGCCAGCTTCGACGGCGCGTCCAGGCCGATGGTCGGCTCGTCGAGAAAGAGGATGGACGGGTCGTGCAGCATGGCCGCGGCGATCTCACAGCGCATGCGCTGGCCCAGCGACAGCTGTCGCACCGGCTGGTCGAGCAGCTTTTCCAGCCGCATCAGCCCGACCATCTGGTCGCGGGTGGCGCGATATTGCGCCGGCGGCACGCGGTAGATGGCGGCCAAGAGGTCGAAGCCCTCAATCACCGGCAGGTCCCACCAGAGCTGGGTGCGCTGGCCGAAGACCACGCCGATGCGCGCCACGTGCTGCACCCGCTGCAGCCAGGGGACCAGGCCATCGACCTCGCAGCGTCCGGCGCTCGGCCGCAAGATGCCGGAGAGGATCTTGATGGTGGTCGACTTGCCGGCCCCGTTCGGGCCGATCAGCCCGACCAGCTCGCCCCGCTCCATGGAAAAGCCGACGCCCTTCAAGGCCTCGATGGTGCGCCAACGGCGATGGAAAAGTCCGGTGACGGCGCCCCACGCGCCAGGCTCGCGCTCGGCGACGCGATAGGTCTTGGCGAGACCCTCGACCAGGATCTGCGGCATGGCGGGGCGTCCGCGTTCAAAGGGATTTTGGGGGCGCGGAACCTAGGTCGCGGCCGTGGGGTGGGTCAACGGCCAAGCTGAGGAATAGTCCGATGGCGCCTTTTCGGTGACACTCCAGAACCCTCGCCCCCGCTCTTCGCGGGGGAGAGGGCAGGGTGAGGGGGTCGCACCGCCGCCGCGTATCTTCAGGCAAGCATTTGGACTGCAAAGCCCCCTCACCCTGCCCTCTCCCCGCTGGCGCGGGGCGAGGGTACTTATTCCGCCGCTACGTCCAGCGCGGCGCTCGCCTCTTCCTTCGGCATGCGGTTCCAGGCGTCGAGGGCGGCGATCTTGTAGGCCTCGGCGAGGGTCGGATAGTTGAAGGTGTTCTCGACGAAATAGTCGAGGCCGCCTTCCAGGTTGAGCACGGCCTGGCCGATGTGGATCAGTTCGGTGGCGCCTTCGCCGACGATGTGGACGCCGAGCAGCCGGCGCGTCTCGAGCGCGAAGATCATCTTCATGAATCCGGAGCTCAGGCCCATGATGTGGCCGCGCGAGGTCTCGCGGAACCGCGCGACGCCGCACTCGTAAGGGATGCCGTGCTCGCGCACCTGCTCCTCGGTCATGCCGATGGTGGAGATCTCGGGCACCGAATAGATGCCGTACGGGAAGAAGGCCGGCGGCTTCTGGCACGGCTCGCCGAAGGCGTGGCAGGCGGCGATGCGGCCCTGCTCCATGGAGGTGGAGGCCAGGCTCGGAAAGCCGATGACGTCGCCGGCGGCATAGATGTGCGGGACGGCGGTCTGGAAGGTGGCCGGATCGACGACGATGCGGCCGCGCTCATCGGCGCCCAACCCGCAGGCGGCGAGGTTCAGGCCGTCCGTTGCGCCCTGGCGGCCGGCGGCGAACAGCACCATGTCGGCGCGCAGGCAGCGGCCGTCCTCCAGGTCGATCACGCAGCGCTGCGGCTCGTCACAATGGATGGTCTTGACGTGGGCGCCGAAGCGCAGCGTGACGCCGCGGTCGCGCAGGTCGTGCATGAACTCGTCGGCCAGTTCGCGATCGACGAAGCCGAGCAGGCCCGGCCCGCCTTCCAGCACCGTCACCTGTACGTCCAGCGCCGAGAAGATGGTGGCGTATTCGATGCCGATGACGGTCGCGCCGACCACCACCAAGTGCCGGGGAATCCGCTTCAGATCGAGGATGTCGTCCGAGTCGAGGATGGTCTCGCCGTCGAATGCCACGTGGTCGGGCCGGTGCGGGTGGGCGCCCACCGCCAGCACGAAGCGATCGGCCATGGCCCGTGTGGTCGCGCCATCCTCGCCGGTGATCTCGACCTGATGCGGATCGACGAACCGCGCCGCGCCGCGCAGGGTCTCGACCTTGTTGCGGGCGAACTGGTGTTCGAGGATTTCCACCTCATGATCCAGCGTCATGCGCAGCCGCTTGCGCAGATCCTCGGCCTCGATGTCCTGCTTCACCCGATAGGCGCGGCCGTAGAAGCCGCGTTCGCGCCAGCCCGACAGGTTGAGCACGGTCTCGCGCAGGGTCTTGGAGGGAATGGTGCCGGTATGGACCGAGACGCCGCCGACCCGGCGGCCCTTTTCGATCACCAGCACCGACTTGCCGAGCTTGGCCGCCTGGATCGCCGCGCGCCGGCCGGCGGGACCGCTGCCGATCACGATCATATCGTAGCGTCGCGCCGCGCCGACGGCCTCGATCGGAGTCTGGCGTTTGGAAGACCCGGTGGGACTCAAGGCAACGCTCCTAGGGGGAAGAGGCCAGCAAGCTACGCCATCGTGGTTAAGGCAAGATTTGCCACAGAGTCCGCGGCTGCGACACTTCCGCCCGCACTTTTCCTTGGACATTTCGGTCGCAAGGACTCTTCTGAGCGCCGATCCTCCGGCCCAGCCCCCTTCGCTGCCCAATGAGTAGTCACCTGGTGAGCAAGGCTCCGTCGCGATTCCACTGGCTCAACCTGGCGGCGCCGATCGCTCTGCTCGTGGTGCTGGCGGCGATGACGGTCTTCCTGGCCATCGACCATCTGGTGCTGACCCGCGCCGAGCGCGGCTGGGTCAATCACAGCCGCGATGTGATCGAAACCACCCAGTCGCTGTTTTCGTCGGCGGTCGAGGTGGAGTCCGCCCAGCGCGCCTACAATATTGGCGGCGACGCCCGCTATCTCGACCATTTCGACGCCGATTGCGCCGTGGTCGCCAAGACCGGCGCCAAGCTGCGCACCCTGGTCATGGACAGCCCCGAGCAGACCGCCCGGGTCGACAGGCTGGTCGACAGCCTGACCCAGCGCGTGGCCGTCTCCCGGATGCGGGTTGAGCTCTATCGCAGCGGTCACGCCGATGAGGCGCGCACCAGTCATCAGGGGGTCGGCAAGGCCGCCATGGACCGGGCGCGCGCGGCGGTGGCCGAGATCATGGTCTCGGAAAACGCCCTGCTCGAGCGCCGAACCGCCGCCGCCAGCCGCGACGAGTTCATTGGCTTCATCATCGCGATTTCGGTGAGCGGGCTGGCCCTCGTCGGCCTGGCCGCCCTGATGGGGCTGATGATGGTCGCCAACCGCAGGCTCGAGCACGAGGTGGGCGAACGCGAGGCCGCCCAGGCTGCACACCGCGACAGCGAAGCGCGCTACCAGGCCATTTTCGCCAACACCGCCGACCTGCTCTCGGTGATCGACGTCCTGCCCGACGGCGTCTTCCACATGGCCGAGCTGAACCCAGCCTATGAGCGGGTCACCGGCCTGACCACCGCCCAGGTGCGCGGCGTCGACCTGCGGCGGATGGCGGCCGAGCCGGATGCGAACGCCCTTGTCGCCCAGCTCCAGCGCGTCGTCGCCAGCGGCAAGCCGGCCTTCACGCGCGACCGGGTCGACCTGCCCAGCGGCCGTCGCGTCTGGGAGTCCATCCTGGCGCCGCTGCGCAACGATGCGGGCCGCATTGATCGCATCCTCATCTCGTCGCGCGACGTCACCGACCGAGAGCAGTCGCAGGAACGTCTGCGCCGGGCGCAGCGGATGGAGGCGGTTGGCCACCTGACCGGCGGCGTTGCCCACGACTTCAACAACATCCTGCAGGTGATCCGCGGCAATCTCGAACTGATCGCCGCCAAGGTGAAGGACCGCGAGGCCTCGCAGCGGCTGAAGAACGCCCTGCATGGCGCCGACCGGGCCGCGGCGCTGACCCGCCAGCTGCTCGCCTTCGCGCGCCGCCAACCACTGGAGCCCAGGGTGGTGGACCTGGGCCGGCAGGTAAAGGACATGGCCGAGATGCTGCGCCGCACGCTCGGCGAGGGCATCGAGATCGAGACCGTCATCGCCGGCGGCTTGTGGAACACGCTGGCCGACCCGGCCCAGGTGGAAAGCGCCGTGCTCAACCTGGCGCTCAATGCGCGCGACGCCATGCCGGACGGCGGCCGGCTGACCATCGAGATCGCCAACGCCGTGCTCGACGAGGCCTATGTGCGCCATCAGCCGGAGGTCCAGCCCGGACAATATGTGCTGCTGGCGGTCTCCGACACCGGCCACGGCATGTCGAACGAGACGCTGTCAAAGGTGTTCGAGCCCTTCTTCACCACCAAGGGCGAGGAAAAGGGCACCGGCCTGGGCCTCTCCATGGTCTACGGCTTCGTCCACCAGTCCAACGGCCACGTGCAGATCTACAGCGAGCTTGATCAGGGCACGACAGTGAGGATCTACCTGCCACGTTCTGAACAGGCGGCCGAGTCGGTGGCGTCGATCGACAGCGGCTCGATCGCCGGCCGCAGCGAGGTGATCCTGGTGGTCGAGGACGACGACATGGTCCGCGCCTCCGCCGTCGGCATGCTGCGCGATCTGGGCTATGCCTGCCTGCACGCGTCCGATGGAGCGGCGGCGCTGGAGATGCTGAAGTCCGGCGCCAAGATCGACCTTCTGTTCACGGACGTTGTCATGCCCGGGCCGGTCAAGAGTCGCGACCTGGCCAGGGAAGCCGTGAAGCTGCGACCCGGCCTGCCGGTGCTGTTCACCTCCGGCTACACCGAAAACACCATCGTACATCAGGGCAGGCTGGACGAGGGCGTACAGCTGATCAGCAAGCCCTATGCGCGAGACGACCTGGCCCGAAAGATCCGCGCCCAGCTCGGGGCGGCCCGGCCGGTCGTGCTGGTGGTCGAGGACGACGCCCTGGTGCGCATGGCGGCGGTGGACATGGTGGAGACCCTTGGCTTCACCGCCCTGCAGGCCGGCGACGCCGCCGAGGCGCTGGCGATCGTGCGGGGCGAGGCCCGCTTGGACGTGCTGTTCACCGACATCGGCCTGCCCGGCATGCGCGGCCCGGAACTGGCCGCCAAGGCGGTCGAGCTGCGCCCGGGTCTGAAGGTGGTCTTCGCCAGCGGCTACAGCGAAAACGAAGAGGCCCACGCCATCGAAGGCGCCGCCCACCTGGGCAAACCCTACCAGCACGACCAGCTGGCGGACGTGCTCGGCAAGGCGGTGGCTTAACCGCCGCCCCAGTCGATGCCCGGACCGAGCGTATCGCTGCCGACGTTCAACGGACGCTGCATGGTCACCACATCGACCCAGCGGCCGGCCTTGAAGCCCAGGCCCTTTAGAACGCCTGTCGACTCGAAGCCGCAGGACAGGTGTACGCCGACGGAGCCGGCATTGGCGCTGTCGCCGATCATCGCCACCATCTGGCGCAGGCCGAGCGCCTCGGACGCTTCGATGACCCGCAGCAGCAGCGCCTTGCCGATCCCCTGGCCGAGGCGATCGGGCGCGATATAGACGCTGTCCTCAACTGTATAACGATAGGCTGCGCGGGTGCGGAAGGCCGAGGCATAGGCGAACCCCGCCACCACGCCGTCGATCTCCGCGACCAGATAGGGCAGGCCGAAACCGAGCACCGACGCAACTCGCCGCTCCATCTCCTCCGCCAACGGAGGGATCTCCTCGAAGGTGCCGAATCCGTGCAGAACGTGGTGGCCATAGATGCCGGCCAGCGCCGCCGCGTCGTCCATGGTCGCCGGCCTGATCTTCACGCCGCCGGCTCCCAACCCCGCTCGATCGCCCAGACGGCGAAGGCGTAGTCGAGCGCGATCTCCTTCAGGAAGTCGAACCGGCCGGAAGCGCCGCCGTGCCCGGCCTCCATATTGATCTTCAGCAGGATGGGCGCCTCGCCAGTGGTCTTCTCGCGCAGCTTGGCCACCCACTTGGCCGGCTCCCAATAGGTGACGCGCGGGTCCGACAGACCGCCGGTGGCGAGCACGGCCGGATAGGCCATGGCCCCGACATTGTCATAGGGGCTGTAGCTGGCGATCAGGTCATAGGCTGCTTCATCCGTCAACGGATCGCCCCATTCGGGCCATTCAGGCGGGGTCCACG